>JAZNRA010000063.1:0-4799 GCA_045590415.1 Acutalibacteraceae bacterium
TATTCGCCAGCTGTTCGGTGGGCATCGTATCGCACACCAGCTCCAGCAGCTTTATGGTGGCTGCCCGGGCCTGTCCCCACAGCAGCTTTCCGCGGGGGATGGTCGCAAGGCGCTTGTCCAGGTCCTTTTCTTCGCTGAGTATCTGCGCGGCTACCATCAGCCGCTTCAGGGTGTCGTTCTCCGCCGCGGTCAGGCGGCTGCGTTCGGGCATTTTTTTCTCAGACATGGTGGTTGCCTCCCGTGTGGTAAGTTGTCAGCACTTCTTGCCGTGCTTATAGGGTCGGGTCTTGTTGTACTCCATCTTGCGCACAAGTATCTCGCCCAGCGGCATATCCATGTGGCCGCACAGGTCGAGGATTCGTATCACCACATCGGCCAGCTCAACCCCCACGCCCTCCGGCTTACCGTCCTTGATGTACTCGTCCGGCTCACCGTTGCGCCACGCGGAGAATGCCTCGGATATTTCCTCGTGAATGAGTGCGCAGCATTCGCCGAATGTCGGTTCGCTATCCGGCTCCCAGAATCCGTGAGCTACGGCGTTTGCATGTATTGCGTCTATTTTTTCGTTAGTCAGCATTTTGTTCGTCACTCCATGATATGAATAAAGAATTTATTGATAATTCGTCATCACGAGCAAAAGTCGCCTTATACCCGAGCGCCGTAAAATGCTCGATGACCTCATTAACAATTTCCGGGTCAAAATAGTCAAAGGTACAGGCCGAAATCCCGAGCAGCGCGCTCCTTGCTATATCGCCTTCTATACAGTTTATCGCGTGTTTGATGTTCCGCTTTCTACCTTTGATGCGCTTCTTTTCGATCACGGCTTTCATATATGCCGTTACTTTGCGTGTTTCTTCGGCCGTAGAAGGTTTTAACAGCCATGTTATTCTTCTGTGCATTCATTCTCCCTCGCTTTCAATACTTCCTCGGCGGCTTCACGGGTGAGGAATACGGTTTTGCCGATTGCGTCTTCCGTTGCAGTTCCCGTAAAATACCCATTCCTCGAAAATCGAAAATATGCCATACCGTCACTGCGGATAGTATATTCATATATTTTTCCTTCGAATGCATTATTAAATCCTTCCGCAATACTCCACACCGTCTGCCCCACCTTAACCGGCGGTACAATCACGCCGTTGTCGATAAGTGCGTCAACAAGCTCATCATATTCGGAGCGGTACAGCTCGATGGATGTTTGATTTATTATGTCCAGCAGTCGTTCTCGCATTTCGTTCATTTGTGTTAACCTCCATTCTCCATTCGCGAGCCGCAGTTTGGGCAGTGCCTAAAATATTTACCGGTACGGCTGCTACGGCTGTCCTCTGAGCCGCATTTCAAACAGAAGTATGTATTATCGCAACCTTTAATCCATCTGCTGCTTGTTAGCCACGGATGCTCGGTCGGCGCGTTGTCGATGTCCTCGGCCGCCACACCGTAAACCGGCACAGCGTCGCCGTACTCGTCGTTAAACTCGGCGAGGCTTCTTATTTCGAGCTTGTCTGCGTCAATCAGTCTCATAAATAAGCCTCCGTAACACCATTCGAGATATTCGCCATCTTAACCCCAGTATTCGGTGAACGTCTGAGATGCTTGCAATCAACAATTACGTCGATATACGGAATATCTGACACATTGCGAACACTATGTGCGTCGTTGCTGAGGGCTTCACCTATTTTCAAGTTCGCAACCGCCGCATAGACCTTTTTGTATTCCTCGCGATATTTACATATCACAGCGTGTGTGCATTCGTCGCATAAAATTTTATCATTCATTGCTCCATCAACTCCTTATAAGATATTCCCCCGGCAAGTCCCGGCGATTTGTCGCTGTCGGTCGGCGTATACCTCGCGTCGGCAAATGCCGGCACCTCCGTTAAATGCAGCTGTTCAAACGACTTCGGCACACGCGGTTTATAAATCCTGCCGGTGAGAGAGTCCGTCGGGTTAAGCTCGAAGTCCCTGCACCGGTTTGTGCGGCATATCTGCGCGTCGGTGAACGTCCGCAGTTTGATCCCGCAGTAATTCGCGTCACCGCTGAACATGTTTGCGCAATATCGGCAGTATTGTGCCATCACTCCACCACCTCTCCAACCATAGCCGCCGCCTTGAAGGGACTACCTGCCTGCACCATCGTTATCGTATCGCAGTAACCGCATTTCACGAGATACAGCCGCCCTTCGGCGTAGTAGGTTTTAAGCGGTGTGCCGCAAATCTTGCACCGTACCTCCGCGTCACACGGCAACTTTGCGTAAGGCAGCATCGCGCTGTAGATGTCATGTATCATGTTGTCCCACATACTACTCCACCCCCAGACCAATTTCGACCTTAACACGTCCGCATTGTGTGCGTATGGTATAAGGACAATCCGAACACTGATGATTAACACACACCTTGTTGTACGCCCAATCGTTCACCTCATCCACGCTATATTCATCGCTGTCGGTGTCCTTGCAATATGCTCGAATAGCCTTCGCACAAGCGTGGTGATATTTTTCGTCGAAGAAATAGCCGTCATACAATCCCGTGTAGCGCAAGTATTCTTCTCGCGGTTGGATATCGCCCTCACAGAAATCGCATTTATGAGGCTTCGCGGCGTGATGTGACACTGTTCGGCTAAAGTC
The DNA here is from genome assembly GCA_045590415.1 of Acutalibacteraceae bacterium. Classification (GTDB taxonomy): domain Bacteria; phylum Bacillota; class Clostridia; order Oscillospirales; family Acutalibacteraceae; genus RGIG3009. The sequence continues at coordinate 2,621 of JAZNRA010000063.1, forward strand.
AACGCTCATCACTCCACCGCCTTACAAATTACGGTGTTATCGGAAAAACCGATCACTCTATTGTTTTCGATAAGCGTAAATTCACACACAGGTTCGGGCCAAGAAGATAACCTCTTTCCGCAAAACCATCTCTCGACATTATCATCACAGCTTGTAGGATGAATCACAAAATACTTGCATCTTCTCGGCAAGCTCCTTATATCACTTGCGATCTCTCTAAATCGGTCTGTTATGTGTTCGAAATCCTTGCTCGACAAATATCCAAAGTTATTTGTTACGAAATCTTCAATGCAGCCAGATACAAACTCTTTGTCTTTTGCGTTAAAAACGCTCATGTTTGAAAGTTCCCACAGCACTCTATCGTATTGAATATCGCTGTTGTTAATCCTGTCATTGAGCATTTCCCTACGTCTGCTTTGCTCCGCTTCGTCGAAACAGAAACCACACCACTGTAAATAATGTTCATCGGTTCTTCCGCATACAGTTCTTTCGTATTTTGTTATGTATTTGCACATCAATATATCCCACACAGTAGGAGGAAACAGCCACGAATTTTTGTATTTAGCGTATTCCTTGCCGCTCCAATTTCTGTCGATCTCCCATAAACTTGTGTAACTCATTCACTCCACCGCCTTTCCGGTAGCACCGCCGTCGACGGGTTCGAGCCAGCAGTGCCGCTCCGTAAATTTTATGCAATTCGTGCAATCGCCGCAGTAGCCTAACGAATTGGGGTATATGTTAGGCTCCCCGTCTCCCCCTAATGGTATATTCGGGCACTTCTCCTTTATATCGTCAAGCCTCGTCTTAACCGGGTGCTCGTCCGACCACGCCTGCACGATCTCGACGGCTTTTTGGGGGCACTCAAATAACAGACATTCGCAATTGTAATTCGTTCCGTTATGTGAGCTGCCCATGGGGCATTCGTGGCATTTCACGCGAGTTATATGATATTTACACATCCGCGTATGCTCCCGCAGATAATTCATCGTAACACTGCAATCAATTTTCGCCATTGTCGTCCTCCTCCTTAATCGGTATATCCATCATATCCGGGCAGTGATTAACCGTCCAAATTGCCCCTACCACATTCCAGACAAACGCCCTGTCATGCGGTTCGTCGTCGTCGCCGCGTATAAATTTGAGCAAATGTCGTACCGCCGAGTCTATATAGCAATGCACGGGGATGCCCTTTTCCCAGTTTCGCTCTCCGTATTTGACCGCGCCTGCTTCATAGTGTTTTGCAAGTTCGAGGAACATCGTTTCCGATCGCTCGTAATGCCCCGGAACGCGGAACCATCGCAGTGCCGCAAACAGATGCGCTGTATCACCGGTAGTCATAAATCGGTGCAGGCTCTCGAAGACCATGCCGATATGCGGACACAGCGCGTGATGCTCCGAGTAATACTCCGCCAGCACATCAAGCGGCATGAGGTCGCAACGTCCTTTCCCTTCCTGCACGTCGCGCACAGCTCCGGTGCCGAATTCGCGGCGTGTACCGCTGTCAAGAATTTCGCTCATTTCAATTCCTCCCTCGGCTCCCCACAGCACATAGCCCCCTCGGAACACTTGCCAGTCACCGCGCACGACGGTCCGGCGTGTCTGAACAACGCCGGCGAAACCTCGCGGCACAGCTTAAGCATCTCATCAGCCATCGCGCGTATCTCCCATTGCGCACGGTTACAGCAGCGCAGACGGAAGAAGTTATGCAGCGAACGCGCGTTCATGGTGAATATAATCCGCGTGTCGCAGGCGTTCGGGAGTACGAAACGCGCGTCTTCGTTGGGTATACCTATCATTGTAAAAAGACCGTAACAGGCACTTGCCAGATTCATACACTGTATATATGCATCCTTAGCCTCCATATTCGCCGCAATACTCGGCGGCACAATATAGTCAAAATCACCCTTGTCGACATACCGCTGTGACTGCACCGAGTACGACGCAAGCCTGTGCCGCGTCAGCTGTGCCAGCAGTGCGCGGGATACGCCCTCGACCGCGAAGGTGTAGGAAGCGTGCTCGATGGGCGATTCGTGGCCGAGATCGGCGAGCCGTTCGATGAAGTCCTCAACCTTCTCGGCGGTGAGGTTGCCCATGAGTGTGTCTACGCCCGACTTCGCGTAGCACAGCTTTGCGGCTGCGGCTACGAGCTTGTCCGCGTCGGGTGTGTGGGCGATGAGTT
>JAZNRA010000064.1:0-2367 GCA_045590415.1 Acutalibacteraceae bacterium
ATGGTATTAAACAAAAAGCCCGCGGTCTATATGGTGACCGAGGGCGAAGGAACCGTTTGTTGCAACGGCAAGGAACAAGCCGTGTGCCGTGGTGACTATTTCTTTCTGCCGCACAGCGCAAGCAAAACCGAATTGAAAGCACAGGGCACCGTCACGGTCGTAGCGTGTCTGCCTCCTGTGCAAGGATAAAGGAAGGGTGATTACAATGGAATTCATGTTGGGCTGTAACTATTGGGATAAAAAACATGGCATTGATATGTGGCGTGATTTTGACCTTGAGGGAATCAAAAAGGATGTCAAAATGCTGGAGGATATCGGCATTAAATACATGCGTGTGTTCCCGAACTGGCGCGATTTTCAGCCGTTTTACAAGGTGTATGCCTATCAAGGCGAAGAAAAGGGTTATTGCGATTATAACGAGCAACCGTTGACCAATGTGCAGGGGATCGATTATCAACAGATTGAGAATTTCAAGCAATTTGCGGCAGTGTGTGAGGAACATGGTATCAAACTGGTCGTTTCCATTTTGACCGGTTGGATGAGTGGAAGATTGTATTTGCCGCGCGGGTTAGAGGGGAAAAACGCATTGTATGATCCCGAAGTCCTCATGTGGGCATCTCGCTTTATCAAGGGCTTTGTGGAAGGCGTCAAAGATTGCAAAAACATCGTCATGTGGGACTTGGGCAATGAATCGAATTGTTTGGGCGCTGTGAATAATGCGTATGAAGCGTATGTTTGGTTGACCTACGTTCGCAATGCGATTTACGCGGCAGATCCTACCCGTCCGATCTCGTCGGGTATGCACGGCTTGGCCCCTTACGTCGGAAACTGGTGGATCCAGCACCAGGGTGAGATCGTGGACTATCTCACACCGCATTCGTATGCCTCACCGTCCGTTAACAATGACTTTGAGCAGATTAATCGGATGCGTACCACGATGTTGGCTACGGCGCAGTGCATGTATTATGAGGATCTGTCCGGTAAGCCCACTATTCTGCAAGAGCAGGGAACCTTCTCGCAGGCGTTTGCCAATGCAGATATCGCCGCCGATTACGGCAGGATCAACATTCTCTCTTCGTTCGTTCACGGTGTGAAGGGCTGGATGTGGTGGTGCGGTGCTAACCATTCCGAGTTGATGCAGCCGCCGTACTGCCACGGTATGATGGAGCGCGATCTGTCGTTGTTCACTCCTGACGATAAGCCGCGCCCGATTGCACACACGATGAAAGAAATGCGTGAATTGATCGAGTCGCTCCCCTTTGAGGAACTGCCGAAGCGCGATGTTGATGCGGTGTGCGTGCTGACTTCCTCACAGGAAACGCGTCAAGAGCGCTGGAACTGTGCCTCCGCTTCCTTTGTGTTAGGTAAGCAGGCGGGTATTGAGGTATCCTTTGCCGTTGCCGACAACAAGGCAGAGGTTGTTTCCATTCCGGATTCCGATCTGTATATTCTGCCCTGCATTGCCGGCTGGGAGGTTATGAATCAGTACGCATTCAAAAAGGTCTATGAAAAAGTCGCTGACGGTGCCACCCTCTACATTTCGTACAACGGCGGTGATTTCTTCCATTTTGAGGAGTATACCGGTCTTCGTTCGAACGGCATTGTTCGCTCGCGCACGAGTCACACGGCATCCTTTGAATTCGGTGACGTACCGTATAAGTGCGAGCAGGAACTCTTGGTGGAATCGGTGGGCGCTCAGCCGCTCGTTTATAACGAGGACGGCAACATTGTTCTCTCTTGCTTTAATTACGGCAAAGGTCGCGTGTTCTTCCTCAATATGCCGTTAGAGTTAACGCTCGCCGAAACCTACGGCGCGTATGCTGACGACTATTATAAGATCTATCAGTTCTTTACAGATAAGGTGATCAGTACCAAGATTGTTACCACACCCCATCCCGATCTCAGCGTGACACAGCACAAAGTAGATGATTCGCGCTACGTTATTGCGGCGGTGAACTATTCCGATAAGGATCTGAACGGTGACTTCGCGGTTGCCGACGGATGGAAGTTAACACCTATCGCCGGCTCAACCGATTGTGTCGGTCACTGCAATGCGGCTTTCTATTACGCAGATAAACTGTAACACAAAAAAGCACCGAGCATCGCTCGGTGCTTTTGCTATGCAAAATTATTTACTCGTGCTTCCCAATCCGCCGTGGCGCTCTGTGGCAACATCGTCGTCCTCGGTGATGCCGTATTCTACAAACACACCTTGTGCAAACGCCGCTCCGACAGGTAAATCGACGATTTTCCCTTCGCGGGAATCGTTGGTGAGTTTAATCAGGATGTGCCCCTCGTTATCGGCACCGTAATAATCACTGTCGATGATGCCGAAAGTCGGATCGTAGCCATGTCGTTCTGTGAGCC
>JAZNRA010000065.1:0-9447 GCA_045590415.1 Acutalibacteraceae bacterium
GCGGGAACCCGGCATTACGGCCCCGCCCCCTCCTCCCCCGGAACCAAAACCATGTATTTTCACCCAAGCTGCGAAGCGGGAGACATCTCCGCCGCCGATATGCCGGCACCTGCGGTTGCCGCTTGTATTGACGCTTCGACAAACAAAACCATTAAACATTACATTTCTCATATTGTTAATAACAAACTATCCGGCAATCAGCGCAAGGCAGATCTGTATTTTGAACTCTTGTTATGTGAGTTGGCGGAAACGGCACACGACCCCGCTGATTACTCCGTCGCCGAGCGCATTGAAAAGATCATTTTAGCCAATCCCGAACGGTTTTTCTCGAACAAGGAACTGGCGAACGCCGCATGCGTATCACTCAAGACGGCTGAAACAAAGTTCAAGCAAAAATTCGGTGTCACTATCCACCAATACTCCTTAAACTATAAGATTAATGAAGCCATCTCCTATTTTGAAACGTTCCCTCATATCAGCATCAAGGAGACGGCACTGAATTTGGGCTTTTACGACGAGTACCATTTCAGCAAGCAGTTCCGAAAAATAACCGGTATTTGCCCATCTGCTTACAGAAAACAGTATAAAAAATAAACGATCCCCGAGCCAAAGCGGCTCGGGGATCTTCTCAATCGGTTTCTTGACAGCCGGGGCGGCTCATCAACGCTGTGACGGCCCGCTCAGGCGGATAATTTTCATAACAAATACGATAGCAGGTCTCGGCGATCGGCATTTCTACACCCATTTTTTCGGCAAGGCGGTAAGCGGTACCCGCCACCAAATATCCTTCAACCGTACCGACGCGCTCCACCGCTTCGGCAGGTGACAAGCCACCGCCGATCAGCATACCCGCTCGACGGTTGCGCGAATGCATACTGCCGCAGGTCACGATAAGGTCACCCATTCCCGATAAACCTCCAAAGGTTATCGGATCGGCACCGAGTTTGACACCCAGTCGGGTGATCTCCGCCAAGCCACGCGTCATGAGCGCCGCTTTGGTGTTATCCCCCATACCCAAGCCGTCACAAATACCGGCGGCAAGAGCGATCACGTTTTTCAGTGCGCCGCCGAGTTCCACACCGACGACATCACTGCTTGTATAGATGCGAAATGTGGGGTTCATGAGAAGTTCCTGCACGCGTTTCGCCGCTGCTGCATCGCGTGAGGCGCTGACAACGACCGTGGGGATTCCTCTGCCAACCTCCTCCGCGTGGGATGGGCCGGACAGTGCAACCGCCGCAATGCCGGGCAGCGCACCCTCAATCACTTCCGTAAAACGGCGATAGGTGCCTTCTTCGAGTCCTTTACCCGCATTCGCAACACCGGCACCTTTCTTTAAATACGGGCGCAACTGTGCAGCGGTGGAAGCAATCGCAAAAGAGGGTACCGCCAGTATCACCAAATCCGCATCACTGACTTCGCGGATGTCGCAGGTAAGGTGAATGGAGGGCTCGACCGGAATATCGGGCAATAACTTCTTATGTTGTCCGTGACGGCGGATCAATGCGATCTCTTCTTCAAACGGAGACCATAAAGTAACGGTGTGCCCGTGACGGTTTGCCATCACGGCGAGTGCCGTTCCCCAGCCGCCCGATCCTAAAATCGTAATATTAGCCATCGCGTTATTTCCTTCCAAGCTTACTTTCCGTACCGTTGAGGATTCGTTTGATATTCTCGCGGTGCTTGATAATCGCAATCGCGGTAATAATTGCCATTGCCGCTACGCAAAACGCAACGGTTTGCCAGGGCTGTTCGTACAAGTAGGTGCGCAACAGATAGGTCGCGATCGGCAAACTGATGCCGGCGATAATCGAACCCAACGATACCATGCGCGAGATCAGCACCACCAAAGCGAATACCGATAAACCGATCACCGCGGTGCGCCAATCCAAAATCAGAGTCATACCGAGTATCGTCATCACACCTTTACCGCCGCGGAATCCGAAAAACACGGGATAAATATGACCGAGAACACAGCAAAGCCCCGCCAAATACTTACCGACGAGCGCCAAATTTTCCGTATCGTGCGTGAGAAACGTGGAACCGGCTACCGGGGCTAATTGCAGCGAACACAGCAACAATCCGCCGAGATAGACCGACAGCATGCTTTTGCAAAGGTCGCCGATAAAAGTAAACAGTGCCGGCAATTTTCCTTGTGAACGCAGAACGTTTGTCGCACCCGCGTTACCGCTGCCGAACGAGCGAATATCCTTGCCGGAAACCCGTTTGGTGACGATAATGGCAAAGCTGATACTGCCGAGCAGATACGCGATGACAGCCGTAAGCAACATCGAAAGCCAGCAGTTTTGTAAAAATGTCAGCATAGTGTCCTCCTACTTACCGCTGTTGTCCCCGCGTTCACGGATGATAAAGCGAATGGGTGTGCCTTCTAAACCGAAGGTCTCGCGCAGTTGATTTTCCAGATACCGCTGATAGGAAAAATGGAACAGATCCGCGCGGTTGACGAAAAAGACAAACGTGGGCGGACGGGTGGACGGCTGTGTCATATAATAGATCTTGAGCCGCTTTCCCTTATCCGTGGGCGGTTGTACGCGGGCTGTTGCCTGCGCAAGCACGTCGTTGAGCGTGCCGGTGGAAATACGGGTGGCATTCTGCTCGTTCACGTAGTTGATAAGATCCAGAAGCCGATCCAACCGCTGTCCCGTCTTAGCGGAAATAAACACGAACGGTGCATACGCCATAAAACTGAAATCGTTTTCCAATTTTTTGCGGGTAAGCGCCATGGTACGGTCGTTTTTCTCGACCGCATCCCATTTGTTGACGGCAATAATACACGCCTTGCCCTTTTCATGAGCAATGCCCGCTACCTTGCTGTCCTGCTCGGTAAACCCTTCTACGCCGTCAATGAGGATCACGCACACGTCGGCGCGCTCAACCGCCATTTCGGCGCGAAGGATGCTGTATTTTTCAATGGCGTCGTCCACACGGCTGCGACGACGCAGGCCGGCGGTATCAATCAGCAAAAACTTCCCTTGCTTTGTATCAATCTCGGTATCGATCGCATCACGCGTGGTACCCGCAATATCGGAAACGATACTGCGCTCCTCCCCTGCCAAAGCGTTGATAAGCGAGGATTTTCCCGCGTTAGGTTTACCGATAACCGCTACCTTAATGCGGTCATCCTCTTCATCCGACTGATCCTCAGGCGGCAGGTATTCGAACACGGCATCCAACAGATCACCCGTGCCGGTGCCGTGAATGGAAGAAACGGCGATCGGATCACCTAAACCTAAATTGTAAAACTCATAGAACTCGGCGGGCGGAGCGCCGATGCGGTCACATTTATTGACACACAGCACCACCGGTTTGCCGCTTTTTTGCAGCATAACGGCAACGTCTGCGTCGTTGGCAGTCACGCCCGACTGCAGATCGGTCACCAGTATAATAACATCTGCCTGCTCGATAGCGAGCTGTGCCTGCCGACGCATTTGCGACAAGATCACGTCGTCGGAATGCGGCTCGATACCGCCGGTATCCGCCAACATAAAACTCCTGCCGCGCCAATCGCACGCGGCAAAGATACGGTCACGCGTGACGCCCGGCGTATCCTTAACAATGGATAACCGTTGACCGATCAGTTTATTGAATAATGTGGATTTACCAACGTTGGGACGGCCGACGACCGCCACGATCGGTTTTGCCATAGCGTTCACCTCATCAGTGCTTCAAATAACGCGCCGCCATCGGTTGAAATCACTTCAACGCGGACGCCCAGTGCCGCCGCCAAGTCTTCCGGTGTGACGTCATCCAGAAAACGGTCACCCTCGTGGCGGAGCATGCAATCGGGAATCAGTACCCGCTCGCATGGAATCTCTTTCAGCTGGCGGCACAGATCACCGCCGGTAACCAGCCCTGCCACGGTAATGTGCTCGCCGAAAAAGTCATTGTTGATCGCGACAACGCGCGCATGAATATTCTCTATTGCGGTCAAAGCTGTCTTTACCAGCTCCTGCAGGATCGGAGCTGCCGCCACGCCCGTTGCTATCACCGTATCGGTGCCCTCGGCACGATCGCTTCCGCGATCGTCCATCGCTTCCGCAAATTGCGAGCGCAACAGCGCTACCAACCCAACCCCGTTTTCGAGCTGCGACATTTCACCGTAAAACGCTTCTTCGGGGATCGGTCGATTTGCCTGTACGTACCATTCATCCGCGGGATAGATCAAGCGGTTACCCGTTTTCAGAACCTGCTCGTCACCAAAGCGCGTGACCATATCCAGTATATCACAACTTTCTTGCTCGGTAAAGGGGCGCAGAGGGGTGAGACCGTCACGATATTTCGTAAGTCCCACCGGCACCACCGCAACGCTCTCCACGGCAGGTGCCAACGCCGCCAAGTCTTGCATACTGCGAAGAAGCTCATCACCATCGTTCCATTCGGGGCAGATGACCAGCTGACATTCCATGTGAATTCCCGCATCCGCAAAGCGGCGCAAAAGCGACAAAGTATCTCCCGCAAAGCGGTTGTTCATCATCCGACAACGCAACTCGGGATTGGTCGTATGCACCGAAATATTGATCGGGCTGATATGCATTGTTAAAATGCGTTCGATCTCGTGCTCGGATAAGTTGGTCAGCGTGATATAGTTACCGAATAAAAAGGATAAACGGCTGTCGTCATCTTTAAAGTACAGCGTTTCACGCATGCCGGGCGGCATTTGATCGATAAAGCAGAAAATACAGTTGTTGCGGCAGGTGTGCTGGTTGTCCATCAAATAGGTCTCAAATTCAAGACCGATATCCTCATCCTCCGATTTGCGGATACGGACGGTGCGTTTCTTCCCTGCCGCGGTTTGCAGACACAGCGTCAGACGCGGTTCAAACAGATAAAAGCGGTAATCAAGCACGTCCGCGATCTCGTGACCGTTGACGGATATGAGGCAGTCTCCCGCTGCGATGCGTTTCTTTTCGGCAATACTGCCTTCCGAAACGCCCGTGATAACCACTGCCAACGCTGTTTCCTCCTTTGCGGTCAAGTTAAAAAACAAAGGGCGTAACCCTTACCGGGTCACGCCCTTTATTGTTCCCATAATGTGGGGCATTTACAACCGGTGGGGCTTACTCCTCAACCTTGACGATCTGTCTGCCGTTGTAATAGCCGCAAGCTCCGCACAAACGGTGCGGGAGTTTGTACTCGCCGCACTGCGGGCATTTTACCAGTTCGGGAGCCGTAGTCTTCCAAACATTATTCCGTCTCGTATCGCGACGAGCTTTTGAACTTTTTCTCTTCGGTACCGCCATCGTCAGCACCTCCTAATCACAAAAGTTAATCCAGCAATTGCTGTAACGCTGCGAGTCGGGGATCCACCGTTTTTTGCTCACAACCGCAAGAACCTTCGTTTTGATTCTTACCGCACTGCGGGCATAAACCGCGGCAATCCTCCTTGCACAGCCTCTTCGACGGCTGATCCAGGATCAGATCCTCTTCCACTAATTCATCCAGCGGAAGTTGATAATTGTCGATGAGAACAAAAGTATCGTTGTCCTCGTGATTGAGGGAAACTACAAGAATATGCTCCATCGACAGGTGTTCCTCTTGGCTGATATCGCACGCACAACGGTCACAAATGCCGTCATACCGATACGAAACATCCGCCTTGAGTGTTACGACGTCGGCCGTGTGCCGAACTTCCCCCTTGACAGTGACCGGCTGCTTGAACGGATACAGCCCGTTCCATTCCAAGCCGGAAAAATCCAGGGTGCAATCGATCGGCAGACTTGCCTTTTCGCCCATAAACAAGGACTGCAGTTGAAGAAGCATACTTCACCTCAAATGTCACGCAAAATATTATATAAGGACAACCCGCATTTGTCAATATCTTTTTTTGCGAATTTTTGTTTTATATGGTGTGACTGACAAGGTCTGAGTCCTGTCACACTAAAAAGAAAGCGCCGTTTCCGGCGCTTTCTTCTTAGATCTCGGTTGCGAGCTCCGCAATCTTTGCGGGAATTTCGCTGGGATCTGCCGAAACAGACATCACGATATTGGTATTCGCTTTGTCGCTGAGCGCCTTGAGTTTCTCCACAAATGCGAGCAGGCCCTCTACGTCACCGCCGATCTTCAAAGTGGAATCAACGAAAATATCGGTGATGTCATAGTTGCCGGCACACATACCGGCGATCAGACCGTAAAAACTGTCAAATCCGCGGATCGCGTACTCATCAGCCGCTACCAAGCGAACGCTGTGCTTCAAGCTGTAGGTCAAGGTGTTGTCCTTTTCAATAAAGACAACATTACCTTTGGACTGCACCGTGGCTTCGTTGCACATGTCGATCAGCCGCTTGGTTTTGCCGGAACCTTTTTTTCCGAGGATTAAAGTGATCATTAGAATTCCTCCCAGTATATATTAACCGCTTGACGCGGTCGTTACCGTTTTTTACTTGCCGAGCCGTTGCTCAAGCACTGCTTTTTGGTCTTCGTAGCCCGGTTTGCCGAGCAACGCAAACATATTTTTCTTATACTCCTCCACACCCGGTTGATTAAACGGATTGACACCCAGCATATAACCGGAGATCGCACACGCTTTTTCGAAGAAATACACGAGGTAACCGAGTTCTTCTTCGCATACCGAGGGAACGTGAAGCACCATGTTCGGAGTACCGCCGTCGGTATGTGCTAAAATGGTGCCTTCAAACGCCTTTTGATTGATCTGCGCCATCGTGCGGCCGGCAAGGAAATTCAGCCCGTCCACGTTTTCGGCATCTTCCTTAATGGTCATCGTGACCGGTGATTCGTCAATCACGACCACGGTTTCCGCTAAAATGTCGGAGCCGTCCTGCACGAATTGACCGAGCGAATGCAGATCGGTGGAGAAGATAACGGAAGCCGGAAACAGGCCCTTTCCGTCCTTGCCTTCGCTTTCACCGTACAACTGCTTCCACCACTCGGACATCATGGCATACCGCGGCTCGTAACTGACCATCAGTTCCACTGCACGGCCTTTACGCAAGAGAATGTTTCGCATGGCGGCGTATTTATAGCAATCGTTTTTGGTAAGATCGGTCTCGCACAAAGCTTTTTGCGCTTCGGCGGCACCCGCCATCAAGGCAGCAATGTCACAACCCGCCACCGCGATAGGCAATAAGCCGACAGCGGTAAGCACCGAAAAACGGCCGCCGACGTCGTCCGGCACAACGAAGGTCTCATACCCCTCTCGGTCAGCAAGACCTTTGAGCGTACCTTTGGCTTTATCGGTCGTCACGTAAATGCGGCGACGGGCCTCCTCCACACCCACGGTGCTTTCCAAATACTCACGGAACACGCGGAATGCGATTGCCGGCTCCGTGGTGGTACCGGATTTGGAGATGACGTTGACCGACACACGGCGGCCTTTGCACAAGCTGAGCAGTTCCGATAATTCCGAAGCGCTGATGCTCTTGCCCGCAAAATACACGTCGGGGGTATCCTTCTTTAAATTGTTATACAAAGGAGACTTCAAAAATTCGATCACCGCACGAGCGCCGAGATACGAACCGCCGATACCGATCACGATAAACACGTCGGTGTCCTTTTTAATGCGTTCGGCCGCCGCCTGAATGCGGGCAAACTCTTCTTTATCATAATCGGTGGGTAACGTCAGCCAACCAAGGAAATCGTTTCCGAGACCGTTGCCTGCGTGAAGCATCTCGTGTGCCGCCGTCACTTGCGCCTGCATTGCCTGCAGTTCATGGTCACGCACAAAATCGGTAAGATAACGGGTTTCTAAACTTACTGCCATACTTATGATGCCTCCGTCTTTCTTTGTTACGTTTATTGTACAATATATCTGCTGCAATTGCAACCGAATCCGCATATTTTTTTATGAATTTTTTACAAATAAATACCGGTCAGCACGCTGACCGGTGTGGAAATTAGGCAGATAATGCCGTAAACAGTCGCCATAAACAAAACCCGAGCCCCAACTTCGGGACTTCCTCTGCTGCACGCACGGGATACTCCGCTACGGTTTCCCCTTCACGCGAAACCGTAACGGTGCCGACGATCTGCCCTTTTACGACGGGTGCTTCTACGTCTTCGGATAAAGAAACGGTGCAAGTAAGTCCTTTTTCTTCTCCTTTTTTAACAAGTATGGGATCCATGTTCCCGCTTTCCACCGCCACACGTTCCGCCGTACCGCGCAATACCGGAATCGGAGTCAGCGTATCGGGATCGACCTGCGGGGTGTACAGCGCATAGTTTGCAAAACCGTGGTCCAACAACTTGCGCGCACCGCCGAAACGCTCGTCGGTAGTACTGCACCCTAAGATGACCGCGACAAAGCCGAGCCCGTTTCGTTCGGCGGTAGCCGACAGGTTATGTCCTGCCGTGGAGGTGGTACCCGTTTTAAGTCCGGTGGCTCCTTGATAAAACCGAATCAGCTTATTGGTATTGACCAGCTGTGATTCTCCGTTTCGCAGGGTATCCATCCAGATCGTGGTATAGTTTTTAATAAGCGGATGCTTCATCAGCTCACGCGACATGACCGCCACGTCAAAAGCACAAGAATAGGCGGTGTCGTCAAGCCCGCTGCAATCCTTAAACAGCGTATCCTGCATACCGAGCTCGGCGGCACGCGTATTCATACGCTGTACGAATTCCTCGATCGAGCCGGCAACGTGTTCAGCAAGCGCGGCGCACGCGTCGTTAGCAGATACCACCGCCGCGGCTTTGACCAGCTCGTGTACCGTCATGATCTCGCCGGGCTCCAGCCAAATTTGCGAGCCACCCATTGACGCCGCTTCTGTCGAACAGGTGACGGGGTCTTGCAGATCAATCAACCCCTTATCAAGTGCTTCCATCACCAACAGCAACGTCATGACCTTCGTAACCGAGGCGATCGGCAATTTTTCATGGGTGTTCTTTTCAAACAACACTTGACCGGACGATAACTCCATCAGAACAGCGGATTTACCGCCAACCTCAAGCGCCGTTCCCGCGGCAGTGGATACCACCTCACTCAAACTTTTCGGTGCTTCAAGTGACATCAGTTCTTCGGCACTCTCGCCCGATTCCGTGTCAATAATGATGGTTTTTGCCGAAACCGACGCAGTGAGTAACGACGTGACGCACAGAGCGCACGCGAGTATACGAACGAATTTCATACGATCTCCTCCTCTTACTACGATATATACAAGGAGGACGAGCGCAATATGCAAAAAAAGAGCGTTCCGTGCGGAACGCTCTTTTTCCTTTTCTATTTCAATATCTCGCTTATCCATTAGGACCGCTGCTGACTACCATGGTGATCTCCGAGCCGTACTTCATCTTATTCGGATACTCTGCGGGCGACAGCGAAATAACAAAATTCACCGCCACCTCATCACTGACGTCCAACGTATACTTGACGACAAAACCGGCATTTTCCAAACCCGCCTGCGCCATGTCGCGATGCTGACCGACCACGTTGGGGATCTGCACCAGATTCGGGCCTTTACTGACGGTCAAGGT
>JAZNRA010000066.1:0-3744 GCA_045590415.1 Acutalibacteraceae bacterium
CGCGCTTCTCTTTCAGCTTATCGATTACTATCGGGAGCAGCTTTATCGTCCGTTTTGATGTTTCGGTTTTTGGAGCTTTGATAACCGGCTTGTATTCTTCGTCAGTTACCATGGCTGACGACACCGTGAGCGTTCCTGCGTCGATATTAATATCATCCCACTTAAGCCCGCACACTTCGCTTCGTCTCAGCCCACAACACGCCGCGAGATACAACGGTAATTCGAGATCGGTGCCGGCGGCGGCATCAAACAGCTGCACTATCTCAGCTTCCGTTGGTATGGAGATGTCGGGCTTTACTCTCATCGGGAGCGTCGTGTTCGGCTTGAAGTCGGGCGCGTACATTTCAAGCGCCGCCGTAAGCAACCCGTGCGCGTTTCGCACGGTCTTCGGCGAGTGTTCCCCGGCTTCTTCGTTCACTGCTCGCTGTATATCGTCGGGCGTCAGCTCCGGCAGCGGTTTATCCATGAGCGTCTGTAAATTGCTTTTCCTCACCGTACGATACCCTCGTATTGTAGACGGCGACAACACATTGCTCTTGCTCTCGATATACCGATCGATAGCCTCCCCGACAGTCATATAATCGGGGTCTTCCCTTCTCTCGCGCTCGGCGTGTAATTCCTCGCGGTCGGCAAGAAATATTGCTATCTGCCGCTTGACTTCGCTTTTGCTCGGTGCCGTGATCGACTTATATTTCCGCTTACCGTCGGGCGTGGTGTAGTCGTAGACCTTCGCGTTATAGCTCCCCGACGGCAGCTGATTGATTTTAACGTTTGCCATGCGCCGTCAGATCCTAAATATCGCCAGCACGCACAGCACGACCACAACGACCATCAGCGATACCGCTATGTAGCTGAGTATGCGTTTGTCGCGCTTTTCCTCGTGCCATGCTTTGGTGAGGTTCTCAATCCGCTGATCTTTTTCGGCGAGCAGGCTTTCCCGATAGATCACGCGTTTTTCCTTTTCTTCAAGCTGACGTTCGAGCAGCTCGATCTGTTTGTCTTTTTCGGCTATCAGATCGGTATAGGCGTTTATCGCAGTGTCGGCGATCTCCTGCGCTTTTTCGGGCGGCACTTCCTCGGTAATGCCGACAAGCTGGTCGAGCGATACGCCGAGGGCTTTAATGATCTGCACCGCCTGTTCAAACGACGGGTCACTGCCTTCGGTGAGTATGCGGCTGAGTGTGGATTTCGGAATGTTCGTCAGCTCGGACAACGCGGATTGCGTGATGTTACGTTCCCGAAGTAAACCGCGTATCTGGTTGGCTAAATTGTTCATGTTCATGTCAAATATTCCACCTTTGGTATCGAAATTCCTAAAATGGAATATTATACTCCCGTTTTTTGTGTGAAAATTCCGCGCTTTTTTCGCTTTTGACGATTGAAATTTCACGCGCGGTCGTGTATAATATCCCCAGCACCAAATAAAAAAACGGTGCGGAAAGGATAACATCATATGGACGAAACCCGTCAAGCGACCCTCCGAAAAATCAACAAGCTGCTTAACCTCGCTTCCGACGCGCAGGTGCAGCGCATTTACCGTATTATTAAATACATGCTTTTTTCGTGGCCGCCTGATCGGGCGTAGTTCGCCGCCTGCATCGGTGGACGGTGGTGCGTTCACCGGTGCGTGTTTGGGCGGTGTGGGTGTCAATCTACAAGTGTTGCGGTACAGTGAGACAGTACCAAGTATTGACCGTCTTTAACTGTTACATATGAGGTTGTTTTTACCGAATTATACGACAGCAGTTTACTTTCGGCTTCGGAACCGGCATATATGCTGCTTGATGAATAATATTCGTCAGGGTCAGCAGTGAGTTTGTATTCACCGGCCGGAATATCAGTACCTACTTTATAGGTTCCTTCCGGAATATTTTCGGTACTTTCTATCACGAGGGGATTTGCTTCTGCCAACACCGCCGTGCATCCGCTCAATTCAAAATACTGACCTTTATTAACGGTGACATAGTGGTGAGTATAAACGGAATGATACGTAAGAATATCATCCTTGTTGCTGTCGGCACTTACGCAAATCGAAGCGTAATACTTCTCGTCTTCATTGCGTAATACAATATACTCGCCTTCCGGTATGTCAGAACCGACTTTATACATACCTTCGCCGTACTTTATACTATCCTGCTCCTGCGCCGGCTCGGAATCCTTTACGATCGCGGCAGGAATATCGTTTATATCAAATTCCGTCTCCTCGGCGTTATCCTTAAACACAAGGTATGATTCATTATACCAATCGTAAACTTCCTCGTCGTACGGCGTGATAAATGTTTCCGATATTATACCGTAAACCGTTTCCGAATCATCGGACGTGTTTACCATACCTTTTATAAACGACAGTGTGACGTAACGCGCGGCGTAATTGACAAGCGACATTGCAAACTGTGCTGTCTCAATATGTCCGAGGTATTCGCTTTCGTGAGCTTCAAGGCAGCCTTCCTCCTCGGGAGACTGACTGCAATTGATATAATAGCTCAGAGATGTCAGTGCCATCGAACAGTATTTCATTGCGACCTTGCAGTAAAAATCGTAAACCTCGCCCATGATAGCGGCTTGCTCTGAAATACGCTCGCTGTAAAGCGCGTAGTCGGCTTCGTGGAATTCCGCGATCTCGGCAAATTCCGCTATGTATGAATCGAACAGCTCGACGGCTTTTTCGTAATCCCCGGCTTTTGCGCAGTAATACGCCTCTTTTGTTTTTTCGGTGAGCATTTCGATTTTCGGCGGATGTGCGTACAACGACATCAGATACGAGTAGTCAATGAATACGCTTGTTTTTAAATCAATCGTACTTTCGGCAGGCGGCGGCGTTTCGTCGGTATCAGCCGCCTGCACCGGCGTTTGAAGCAGCAGGATAACCGCCAACAACGCCAGTATTTTTCCTTTCATGGCATTATCTCCCCTTCATAATATAAAATTTTAGTACCATATTAATATTCAATCCTAAAAATATTGAATTGACCTATTGACAAATGAGAAATTTTGTAGTATAATAAGACAAACAACAACAATAAGTTTGGAGAATGTACAAAAATATGGGAAATGAATACGACCTAACAAAGGATGAATCCGATTTTATTCGCGAATATATTGAACTGACCGAAGATCAGAAGCGTGAATTTAAAATTCGTTTTTTACAGTTAAAAGCAGAGCACGCGCCTGTTTCTTCTGTTCGGGGCTCATTTCGCGGTAAGCATCCAATATTAGTTTGAAATCCGGGTCATTAAGCAGCTCGTCCATCTGGGACGGGCTTTTTTCTTTTTCCGGCGTCGGATCGTCGGTTTCACCTTTTAAATATGCAACCGTAGTTCCGAGGACGCCTGCGATAATAGCAAGACGTTCATCGGAAATTTTTAAATTGTCGCGTTTTACACAGCTGAGCCAATTCCGATGCACACCGAGTTTTCCCGATATAAACGCTTGTGTAATACCTTTTTCTTTAGCCAAATTGGTAATTCTATCCACCATGGACATACAAATTCACCTCTATAATTGTGCATTGATACAATATCATTAAATGTTAGGAAAACTGCTTGACAATCCTAACATTCGGTGATATAATATACTCACAGCAAAACAACAACAGCAACAACAAAACACCTCGGTATAATATCAATGCAAACAACAACAACAAATCTAACAATTGTTATTATACCGCAAAAAAGAGATATTGTCAAGGAGGTATAACAAATTAACGTGAATAATTCTACACCAAACGCCGACATCCGCAAGGAA
>JAZNRA010000067.1:0-32024 GCA_045590415.1 Acutalibacteraceae bacterium
AACGCTAATATCACATCCATTAAAACAGATTACAATGTGACGGAAATAACAAATATTTTGCAATAATTAGTGCAAACAATTAAAAAAGGCGATAAGCTCAAAAAGAATTGTATCGTCTTATTTGTTCTTAATGTAGCACAAGCATAGCATAAAGCGGCGGAGCGGCAAGGTTAAATGAAATATGGCTCGCGCCATATGAAATAATCTTTACGGATTATGAAATATTTTGCTAACGCAAAATGTGGAATAAAATTCGCCTTTTAACATTTGCGAAGCAAATATTTCATGCGCGCCAGCGTATTTCATAGCGAAGCTATTTCACTCGCCGCAAGGCGAAATTCATTGAAAAAAGGACTTCACGAAAGTGAAGTCCTTTTTTCTGGAGCTGGTGGACGGATTCGAACCCCCGACCTGCTGATTACAAATCAGCTGCTCTACCGGCTGAGCTACACCAGCAATTTGGAATGCTCAACCACTATATCACATAGAATCGGGCGTTGTCAAGAAAAAGGTGAGTTTTTATTTATTGTCCGTGTTTTGATAATAACTTGTGCTTTTCATCCCACAGTGCTTGTGATAAGTCAACGTAATAGCGGTGGGGGTTTTCAAAGCGGAGAACTTCATCCCAAATGGTATCCATCTGTTCGCTGCAGTAATCACGGATGTCTTGCACGGAAGGGGAGGTGTAGACACACTCACCCGAGCGGAAGATTTCTGCCTGCAACGGCTTTGCGATGAAATTTTCAATGGTTTTGCGTTTCCAAACGTGTTCGGGATCAAAGATCTCGTACGGTTTGGCATCATCAATGACCTCGTCATGCATGGTGATAACGTCGGCGATCGCCTTGCCGGAATCACGGTCAAACAAGCGCCACACCTTCTTAAAACCGGGATTGGTGATCTTGGCGACGTTCTCGCTGACCTTGATGCGAGGCGTGATAGTGCCGTCTTTTTCAACAGCGGCAAGTTTATACACTCCGCCGAACACGGGATCACTGGATGCGGTGATCAAGCGTTCACCGACACCGAAGCTATCCACACGTGCGCCTTGCAAGATCATGTCGCGGATGATATACTCATCCAGTGAGTTGGACGCACAGATCTGACAATCCGGGAAACCGGCGTCGTCTAACATCTTGCGTGCCTTCTTGCTGAGATAGGTGATGTCACCGGAATCCAAGCGGATGCCGCGGGGGCGGTAGCCATTCGGCACCAGCACCTCGTTAAATACGCGGATGGCGTTCGGGATACCGGATTTCAGCACGTTGTAGGTGTCCACCAATAAGGTGCAGGATTGCGGATACACCTGTGCATAGGCCTTAAACGCCTCGTATTCATTGTCAAACAACTGCACCCAGCTGTGTGCCATCGTGCCGAGTGCGGGGATGCCGAATTCTCGATCGGCGATCGCGCAGGCGGTACCGACACAGCCGCCGATATACGCGGCACGCGCACCGTATACCGCGCCGTTAAAGCCCTGCGCACGGCGAGAGCCGAATTCCATCACGGCGCGGCCGCCGGCTGCACGCACGATGCGGTTGGTTTTGGTTGCGATCAGTGATTGATGGTTGACGGCAAGCAAGATCATCGTTTCCACAAATTGTGCTTGAATCGCCGGACCGCGCACGGTGACCAGTGGCTCGTGAGGAAAAATAGGGGTGCCTTCGGGAATCGCCCATACGTCGCAACAGAACTTAAAGTTCGCAAGGTAGTCCAGAAATTGCTCGCTGAACATTTTTTTGCTGCGCAGATAGTCAATGTCTTCGGGAGAAAAGGATAAGTTTTTCAAATACTGAATGACTTGATCCAGACCTGCCATGATAGCCACACCGCCGCCATCGGGCACTTTGCGGAAAAACATATCGAAATAGGTGATCTGTTCACCGCGCCCGTTCTCGAAGAACCCGTTGGCCATCGTCAACTCGTAAAAGTCGGTGAGCATTGTCAGATTTTCTTTGCCGTACTTATTTGTTAACATTCCTTGGTACCTCTTTAGCGTTCGCCGCAGTAGCAATGGCGGTATTCTTCGATGCAATGCTCGATGATGGCGATGGCATCTTCTCTGCCTAACACCTCTTTTACAGCCGTGTTTTTTCCTTCCAAAGACTTGTACACCGTAAAGAAGTGCTGGATCTCATCGAAAGTGTGCTTGGGTAACTCGCTGATGTCGTTATAGCAAGACAGCGAGGGGTCGCGGAACGGTACGGCGATGATCTTTTCATCGATGTCGTCACCGTCCACCATCTTGACCACACCGATCGGGTAGCATTGTACCAGCGTCATCGGTACGATTGATTCCTGGCACATGACCAGCACGTCCAGTGGGTCGCCGTCATCCGCAAAGGTGCGCGGGATGAAACCGTAGTTTGCCGGATAGTGCGTGGCGGTATACAGCACGCGATCCAAACGCAACAACCCGGTTTCCTTATCCATTTCGTATTTGTTTTTGCCGCCTTTCGGGATCTCGATAACAGCGGTGAAATTTTCCGGGTGGATACAGTCTGCGGAAATGTCATGCCAAATATTCACGTTAACATCTCTCCTTTGGAAAGTTCCTTGCTTACATTATATACGGAAACGGGCGCGAATACAAGATTGTAAAAAAAAATCTCCTGCTGAAGGGCTCAGCAGGAGTTTTTCTTACGTGTTTTGTGTTTTCGGATCAGACCGCGCGGGTAACTTTACCCGAACGCAGGCAACGGGTGCAGGCGTAAACCCTTTTGGGCGAGCCGTCTACAACAGCTTTGACGCGTTTGATGTTGGGTTTCCATGTGCGGTTCGAGCGACGATGCGAGTGGGAAACCTGAATACCGAAAGTAACACTTTTGCCGCAGAAATCACATTTAGCCATGTTCTGCACCTCCTTTTGATAAAAGCAACGGCAATATCATAGCAGATTGTATGTGAAAATGCAAGTCTTTTTTTCTAACTCGTAAAAAATTTCTAAAATCTCTGTCAAGCGTGTTTTTTATTCTTGTATTTTATAGGGTTATGCGCTATACTATATTTTGTATAAGTTTGTAAACGAGGAGGAACACCTTGTGCTTTTAGACATCATCGAAGGTGGTTACGGCTTTTTTGAACTGTTATTGGCAATTGTCAGTTATCTCCTGCTTGTCCTCGTTATGCTGCCCGTTCACGAGTTGGCACACGCGTGGGTGGCTACCAAACTGGGGGATGATACCCCGCGTTGGCATGGGCGCTTAACCTTTAACCCGTTTGCACACTTGGATTTGTGGGGAACGCTGATGCTTGTGTTGTTCGGTTTCGGCTATGCCAAGCCCGTGCCGGTCAATCCGCGCAACTTTCGCAATCCGCGTCGGGACATGGCGTTGGTTGCCTTGGCGGGCCCGCTTTCCAATCTGTTAATGGCAGTTCTTGTGTTCTTGTTGTTTCGGTTACTGGTGTTTCTGATGCCGGCGTCGGGCACGGTGCTGATGATTGGTGCAACACTGGTCAACATCGTTGCTCCGATCAACATTGGTTTGGCTGTTTTTAATTTACTGCCGATTCCGCCGCTTGACGGATCGCGCATTTTTAGTGCGTTTTTGCCGTCGCGGTGGGCGTTTTGGATGGCACAGCACGAACATCAGATTCGCATTCTGCTTATTATTTTGTTGGCAACCGGTGCTTTAAGTACGCCGCTTAACTTCTTAGCGAGCCGACTGTACCAAATACTTTTGAAGGTTTGTGTTTTTTAAATGGAAATTTCGTACAAGCTTCCGGATTTTGAAGGGCCTCTTGACCTGCTTCTTTATCTGGTGCAGAAGAACAAACTGAATATTTACGATATTCCGATCCATGAACTGCTCGAACAGTATCTCGGCACCATTCAGACGATGCAGGAGCTCGACATGGAGGTCGCCACGGAATTTTTGGATATGGCGGCGCGCCTGGTGCAGATCAAATCCGCCATGCTGTTGCCCAAGCACGAGGAAGGGGACGATCTTCGCCAACAGTTGTCGGGCGAATTGATCGAATATCAGCTGTGTCAGGAAGCGGCACGCCGTATGCAACCGCTGTATATCGGCGGTGACCTGTTCGTGCGTGAACCCGCCGAGGTGGAGCCGGACTATACGTATCGCCGCACACACCCTGCGTCGGTGTTGCTTGATGCTTATTTTGCAGCCGCCGGTCGAGGACAGCGCAAGCTCCCGCCCTCACCGCAGGCGTTCCATTCGATCGTCGCGAAAAAGATCGTGTCGGTGTCCTCAAAAATCATTTTCGTGTTGCGCCGCTTGCGTGTCGGTAAATCGGTATCTTACCACTCGCTGTACGGTGGGGCGCGTAACAAATCCGAATTGGTTGCCACCTTCTTGGCGGTGCTGGAACTTATCAAAGGAAAACGCATTTTGGTCGATGGCGAGGGTGCAAATCAAAAGGTGACGCTGGTCGGCAAGGGAGAGTCAAACGATGGAAATTAAAGAATATAAAGCCGCCATTGAGGCGATACTGTTTGCGAACGGTGAACCGATCGGCGCCGATCGCTTGGCGGAACTGTTGGAATTGGACGAGGAAACCGTCCACCGCTTGGCGGGCGATCTGATGAGTGAGATCAACACGCGCAGCGGCGGTATTATGATGGTGCGGCTGGATGAGCAGTACCAGTTGTGCACCCGCAAGGAATACGGCGACTTGATTCGTCGCGCTTTGGACATTCGCCGCAACACACCGTTGTCACAAGCGGCGATGGAGGTACTCGCGATCGTTGCTTACAATCAGCCGGTCACCAAAGCGTCTGTGGAGCAGGTGCGCGGCGTGGATTGCAGCGCCGTTATGCAAGGGTTGGTGCAAAAAAACCTCATTGAGGAATGCGGCAGACTGGAACTGCCCGGAAAACCGCTTTTGTACGGCACGACTCCCGTGTTTTTGCGTAGCTTCGGCGTGTCCAAGCTGGATGAATTGCCGCCGCTTCCGCAAAAGGAAGAGCAGGCGCGTATGGTGGAAACGACGCTTGAAGAAGTGATCGATCGGGCTGAGCCGACCGAAAGCGAGGAGTGATCGCCGTGTGGGAGATTATCGGATTCTGTTTACTCGGGATCCTGCTTCTGCTGGTCGCATTGCTGATCGTGCCGTTGTATGTACGGCTCACCTTTAACGACGAGTTGCGCTTATGTGTGCGCGTATGGGGAATACCGATCTTTCGTTACTCCTCCGACGAGGAAGCATCGCAAGAGACCGACAAGGATGTGAAACCATCAAAGATCCGTTTGTTGACCGAGCGGCTGAAAACCGACGGCGTCGGCGCCACGTTACATCTCGTCAAGGAGCTGTCGCGGCTCGCCGCAGGTGCGGCACGTCGGTTGATCGCGGCGATCACGGTGGACAAGCTTTGCTTGCAATTGTATATTGTCGGCTCCGATGCAGCCGAGACCGCCGAAAACACCGGAAAAGTGTGTGCGACGCTGTATCCCGCCATTACAACGCTTCAACAAACCGTTCTGCGTATCCGAAAACGTGCCATCACGGTTACGCCGGATTTCCTTGCCGAAAAAGGACGGGCGGCGGCAGACGTTACCGCCCATGTGATCCCGATTCGTATTGTTATGATCGCCATTTGGTTGGCTTTTCGTTATCGTGTGATTACCAAACGTCAAAAGGAGGTTTCCCAATATGGAAAACAAAGTGCAGAATCTCATGGGTCTGTCCATTGACAAGATCAAAGAAATGGTGGACGTCAACACCGTCATCGGTGAGCCGATGACCTTGGCAGACGGCATGACCTTGATTCCCGTCTCGCGGGTGTCGTATGGGTTTGCTTCCGGCGGATCCGATCTGCCTACCAAAGGCACTCAGGAGTTATTCGGCGGCGGCGGCGGTGCCGGTATTACCATTGTTCCGATCGCCTTTTTGTGCATCACGGGCGGCAACGTTCGCGTGGTGCCGATGGTATCTGCACCGGATACGCTCAATCAAGCCGTCAACATGATTCCGGATGTGGTAGACCGCATCGGCGGATTTTTTAACAAAGAGAAGAAGCAGGGCTAAACAGCATCCGCCTCGCATACCATTGGTAGCGAGGTAGGTGTCGTATTATGCTCAAACGAGGACTCGCCGTTGCTTGCATACTTTTGTTGCTGTTGCCGTGCTCGGTAAGGGCGGAATCCATACCGTTGTCGTCGATGTCGGCAGTTGTGTATGAGCCGGACAGCGGTCGCGTCTTGTATGCAAAAGATCCGGATACCAAGCGTCCGATGGCAAGTACCACGAAACTGATGACCGCTCTGGTTGCCGCCGACAGCTTGTTGATGGAGGCGACCGTGACGATCCCCGAAACCGCGGTGCTGGTGGAGGGTTCGTCGATGGGCTTGCGCGGCGGGGATACCCTTACGGTGCGCGATCTGCTCACCGGTATGCTGTTATCTTCCGGCAACGATGCGGCGAATGCCGCCGCTTTATTGAGCGCGGGCTCGTTACCGTCGTTTGCGGAGCGTATGAACGCTAAAGCAAAGGCGCTCGGCATGACGCGTTCTTTGTTCGTTACACCCTCGGGGTTAGACGAAGGCGAGCACGGCTCTACTGCACGGGATATGGCGTTGCTCGGTGCGGCGGTGTTGCAATCGCCGGAGCTTGCCGCGATGTGTGCTCAAAAGCGGGCGACCGTTACGGTTTCCGGCAGACCGGTTACGCTGACCAACCACAATCGACTGTTGTCGTTGTACGAGCCGACCGTCGGCCTCAAAACCGGCTTCACCAAACAATCGGGACGATGTCTGGTATCGGCGGCACGGCGCGACGGTGTGACGCTGGTGGTTGCCACCCTGAACGGCGGTGATTATTGGAACGATCACATCGCGTTATACGAATACGGTTTTTCACAAACGGAATCGGTATCGCTTGTTTTGCCGGACTTGCCGTCGTTGTCGGTGTGCGGCGGTACGTCATCGTCGGTCGCTTTGCGCGCGGAAGTTTCCGAAGCCGTCACTCTCCTCAAAGGGGAGGCGGAAGCGGTTACCTGCCGCGTGAAATTGCCGTGTTTTACGTGGGCACCGCTCAAAGCGGGAGAACCGCTTGGAACGATCATCTATGAACTGAACGGCTCGATGTTGCGTGAAATACCAATCACAGCCAAACACGCGGTAGCCGAGAGAGCACCGCTTGGATTTTTCAAAAAATGGAAGCGTCAGCTGCATGCTTTGCTGATTGCAATACTGGAGTAATACTATGGCTTTAACACGATTGCAAAAAATACTTGCCGACCGCGGCGTGGCTTCACGCCGCAAGGCGGAGGAACTGATTGAGCAGGGGCACGTTCGCGTTAACGGGCACCCTGCCAAAATCGGGGACAAGGCGGATGATCGCCGCGACGTTATTACCGTGCGCGGCAAGCGCATCGACGCGCCGCCGGAATTAATGTATTTGATGTTACATAAACCGCGCGGGTACATCACGACCTTGAACGATGAAAACGGTCGCAAATGCGTTGCCGATCTGGTGCGCGACGTGGGGGTGAGGGTGTATCCTATCGGTCGGTTGGACAAGGACTCCGAGGGGTTGCTGCTGTTTACGAACGACGGCGCGTTTTCCAACGCGATGATGCATCCGACCACGCACGTGCCGAAACGTTACCGTGTGACGGTGAGGGCAGAAGTCACGGAGGAGCAACTTTCACAGTTTGAGAAAGGAATATTGATCGACGGTAAAAAGACCTTGCCCGCCGAGGCGGCAATTGTGACCGAGGAAAAAGAAACGCCCGATTCGCCGGCGCGCACCGTGCTGGAAATCGTATTATACGAGGGCAGAAACCGTCAGATCCGCAAAATGTGCGAAGTACTGGGGTTGGAGGTCGTCCGTTTAAAACGCACGGCGATCGGTACGGTCAAGCTGGGAATGTTGCCGCTCGGCAAATGGCGGCCGTTGGATCCCAAAGAAGTGCGTGCCCTGCTGATGGCGGCGCAGGTCAACGAAAAGATTGCCGCCAAGTATATCAAAAACGGAAAGGGACAAGGAAATTATGGTCGAAGTGCATCCCGCCGATAAGGCAAAAACCGAAGAACTGGCAAAACGTGCCGGTGTTACTGCCGAGGTATGTGCGATGAATATGTCCCGCGCGGGCGAGGAACTCGGCTACGTGCTGTATACTGTTGACCGCGATACGATTGAACTCGTTTCCTTGTATTCTAAGGAAGAACCGTTGGAGGAACTATTGGTGCGCGCGGCACTTAATGCCGGCGTTAACGCTCTGGCGATCACGGCGGTATGCCGCGACGTGAAACATTTTCAGTTGCTCGAACGGCTCGGGTTTGTCAAGGAAAACGAAGCGTATACCATTTTCATTCCCGACTTTTTTATGCGCCCATGCAGCGGTTGCAGCGGCGCTTGACGAAAACTGAACATAAAAAGACGAATTCTTTTGTTTTTATAGGCAAAAAGTCTTGTTATTTTTAGCAAAATACGGTATACTGTACTCAATAATTATCATGGCGCAGGATTGGCTTTTTTAGCAGATCTGCCGTATGGAGGTTAAACGATATGAGCAAGCAAGCGTCCGCGGCGCTTACGCGTCTGGAACAGTTTTTCGACTCGGGAACGTTTGTTGAGATCGATCGCTTGATGAAGGACGGGGGAGAACCCGTTCCGGTCATCGGCGGTTACGGCTTGGTGAACGATTCCCCGGTATATGCTTTTGCGCAAGACCGCGCGGTTTGCAGCGGCGCTGTCGGCAAAGCACACGCCGCTAAAATTAAGACCGTATACCGCTTGGCCGCGCAGAACGGCGCCCCCGTTGTCGGTTTATTTGACAGTGACGGTGCGCGTTTGGGCGAGGGCATTGATGCGATGGACGCGATCGCAGAAATTCTGAGTGCGGCAAACGATCTGTCGGGTGTTGTGCCGCAGATCGCGGTTGTGCTCGGCGCTTGTGTCGGTTCTTCCGCGTTGATCGCGGCGGCTGCCGACGTGGTGGTTGCTGCCAAAGATGCGGATTACTATCTGAATGTCGGTGACGAGAGCAGCAAGCCGGATGTTAGTGCAGACACCGCAGACGAGGCGATCGCTAAGGCGCGCGAGCTGCTGTCCTACCTGCCTTCCAACAATTTAGCGGTTGCTCCGCTGTTTGAAACGGTTGCTCCTGCGGCCGTCGACGGTGTCAACGCTGCGGCGATCGTAGCGGATGCCGGTTCGCTCTTCAAACTGTACGACGATGATGTGGCGGCGTTTGCCCGTATCAACGGTGCCGCTTGCGGCATCGTTACGCTGACCGGTGATCCGATCGGTTGCTGTGCCGCATCGCGTGCCGCTCGCTTTATGCGGTTGTGTGACAGCTTCTCGCTGCCGGTGGTTACCGTCGTGGATGCGGCCGGTTTTAAGGGGCTTAAATGTGCCTCAAAGATCACGCAAGCGTATGCCGAAGCCACGACCGCTAAAGTCACGTTGATTACCGGCAAAGCTTACGGTGCTGTGTACGTTGCCGTTGCAGGCAAGTTTGCCGGTGCGGATGCGGTACTGGCGTGGCCGGATGCCTCCATTTCACCGCTTGCTCCCGAAACTGCCATTCACATCGTGTGGAAGGATCGTTTGAGTGAGATGAACGATCCCACAAAAGATCGCGAAGCGCTTGCCGAGGAATATCGCAAGACCTGCTGTAATGCCGAAACGGCGGCTGCGCAGGGAGCTGTTACGGACGTCGTAACACCCGAAACCACACGTGACCGCGTTGCGGCAATGCTCGAGATGCTGTCCGGCAAGCGCGTCAGCAAATTACCGAAGAAACACGCAAATATTCGCTTATAATGGGCTCTTGCCTGAATGTGAAAGGAAGGTTTAACTACTATGAAACGTTTTAACATCACCGTCAACGGCAAGGCCTATGACGTACAGGTTGAAGAAATCGGCGGATCGGCTCCGGCTCCTGTGGCTGCCCCCGCTCCTGCGGCAGCACCTGTTGCACCCGCACCCGCTCCGGCAGAAGCTCCTGCTCCCGCGGCGGCTCCCGCTGCCCAGGCGGCTGGTACGGAAGCGGTCTCCGCTCCGATGCCGGGCACTATTGTAAATGTTGTGGTTTCCGCCGGCCAGTCGGTCAAATCCGGCGACGTGTTGCTTGTGTTGGAAGCCATGAAAATGGAAAACGAGATCATGGCACCCCGCGACGGTGTCATTGCCGGTGTCCATGTCAACAAAGGCGATAGCGTCGATTCCGGCACGCTGCTCGTATCTCTGCAATAATTCGGGAAAGGAAGGATCACCATGGCAAAGGTTGGCATTACCGAAACCATCCTGCGTGACGCGCATCAGTCGTTGATCGCCACCCGTATGACGACAGAGGAAATGTTGCCTGCACTGGAACTGTTAGACGATGTCGGTTATCATTCTTTAGAGTGCTGGGGCGGCGCGACATTCGATTCCTGCCTGCGTTTTTTGAATGAAGATCCGTGGGAGCGCTTGCGCATTTTGAAAAAGCACATGCCCAAAACTCCTCTGCAAATGCTGTTCCGTGGTCAGAATATGCTCGGCTATCGGCATTACGCGGATGACGTGGTGGAATATTTCGTGCAAAAATCGGTGGCGAACGGTATCGACGTGATCCGCATTTTTGATGCGCTCAACGATATCCGCAACCTGGAGACCTCCATCAAGGCCGCCAAAAAAGAAAAAGGTGCGCACGTACAGGTCGCGGTGAGTTATACCACCGGTCCGGTGCACAATGTCGAGCATTTTGTGAAATATGCCAAACAGCTTGAAGAAACCGGTGCGGATTCCATCTGCATTAAGGATATGGCAGGATTGCTCGTTCCGTATGATACCTATACGCTGGTCAAGGAAATCAAAAATGCGGTTTCCATTCCGGTACAATTACATTCTCACGCCACGGCGGGTATCGCCGATATGGTGCTGATGAAAGGCGTTGAGGCGGGCGCTTCTGTTATCGATACCGCGCTCTCTCCGCTTTCGATGGGTACTTCTCATCCGGCAACCGAATCGATGGTTGCCGCTCTGGCGGGTACGGAATACGATACCGGTTTGGATCTGGTCAAACTCAAAGAGGTCAGCGGTTATTTTGCAGGCCTGCGTAAAAAATATCTTGAAAACGGTCAGCTCAACCCGAAAATGTTGGAAGTCGATACCAACGCACTGATCTATCAGGTGCCGGGTGGTATGCTGTCTAACCTGGTCAGCCAGCTCAAACAAGCAGGCAGAGAAGATCAGTTGGAGGAAGTGCTGATGGAAGTTCCGCGTGTGCGCGCGGATGCCGGCTATCCGCCGCTCGTTACCCCCTCGTCCCAGATCGTTGGTACGCAGGCGGTGTTCAACGTTATCGGCGGTGAGCGCTATAAGATGGTCACCAAAGAGTTCAAGGGCTTGGTGCGCGGCGAATACGGCGCGACACCGGCACCGATCGATCCCGAATTTATCAAAAAGATCATCGGCGACGAAGAACCCATCACCTGCCGTCCGGCAGATCGCTTGGAGCCGGAACTGGATAAACTGCGCGATGAAATGAAGGGATGGTATGAGCAGGAAGAAGACGTGCTCAGTTATGCGCAGTTCGGTCAGGTCGCGGTCAAGTTCTTTGAGAACCGCCGTAACGAGAAATATCACATTGACGGCAAGCATCTGAACGAAGAGCAACAGGTGCATCCTGTCTAATGCTACACACACTATCCGAGAGCCCTTAAAACGGGCTCTCGGATATACGCGCTTATAAAGGAGTGTCTGTATGATACGCACTATGACCGGTTACGGTCGCCATCAGGCGGTTGTGAACGGATGGGACGTGACGGTGGAACTGAAATCCGTCAATCATCGCTACTTTGAATATTCGTCCCGTTTGCCGCGCACCTGCGGTTTTTTGGACGATAAACTGAAATCGTATTTACAACAAGAAATTTCCCGCGGTAAGGTGGACGTTTACGTGTCGCTGGACGCGGTAGAACAGGCAGATAGTGTAGTCGAAGTGAACACCGCTTTGGCAATGGCATATCGGGATGCACTGGAGGATCTGGAGGTCACTCTTGAGGCACGTAATGACATTTCGGTTATGAGTATTGCCCGTTTTCCGGATGTACTCGTTGTTCGCAAGACCGAAACCGACGAGCAAGAGATCTGGAACGCGGTGCAGCAGGTAGCAGCCGTGGCGTTGGAAAAATTTGTGGCAATGCGCGAATTGGAAGGCGTGCGGATGCGCGAGGACGTTCTCAGCCGCCGCGAAACGCTGTTACAAGCGGTCGCCGCGGTGGAGGAACGTTCGCCGCAGACGGTGCGCGAGCATATGGAAAAGGTGGAAGCCCGCATGCGAGAACTGCTGGGAACGGTGGCGGTGGATGAACAACGCCTGCTGACCGAAGCGGCGATCTTTGCCGATAAGATCGCCACCGCAGAGGAAACCGTGCGCTTACGCAGTCATTTGGATCAACTGCAGGATTTGGTCAACAGCGATGAACCGGTAGGCAGAAAACTCGATTTTCTGGTGCAGGAGATCAACCGCGAGACCAATACCATCGGCTCAAAAGCATCCGATCTGCAATTGGCACAAGTAGTTGTGGAGATGAAAGCGGAGATTGAGAAAATCCGCGAACAGATCCAAAACATCGAGTAACGGCGGGAGGGTTTACTATGCGCCTTATTAACATAGGATTCGGTAACATGGTTGCTGCCGGTCGTCTGGTGGCGATTGTCAGCCCCGAATCGGCTCCGATCAAGCGTATTATTCAAGATGCGAAGGATCGCGGTACACTGATTGATGCGACGTATGGTCGGCGCACCCGCGCGGTGCTGATTACCGACAGTGAGCACGTTGTTTTATCGGCGGTACAGCCGGAAACGGTGGCGAACCGTTTTGAAGATGATGGGGAGGATCTCGACCATGGCAATTGATCCCGGCTTGCTGATCCTCTTTTCCGGTCCGTCCGGCTGCGGAAAGGGAACGTTGGTGGCGAAACTGCTCGCACAGCGCGCCGATACCGTGTTTTTGGTGTCGGTTACCACGCGCGCTCCGCGTCCGGGTGAGATCGACGGCTTTCATTATTTCTTCAAGACCCGTGAAGAAGTGGAACGCATGATCAAAAATGACGAGCTGCTCGAATATGCGCAGTACAGCGGGAATTATTACGGTACACCGCGCGCCGCCGTTGAGGAACACCTAAAAGCCGGACGAAACGTGATTTTGGAAATTGATGTACAAGGTGCTCTGCAGGTGATGGAGCACTGTGAGGACTATGTTTCGATCTTCCTAACCGTTCCTTCCTTAGAGGAATTGGAGCGACGTTTGCGCGGCCGCGGGACAGAAAAGGAAGAATGGATACAAACACGTATGCAAGCCGCCAAAAGCGAGCTGGAGTACATCGACCGTTACCAGTACACGGTCTTAAACGATGAGGTGGATGCCGCCTTTGAACGGCTTAACACCATCATCGAAACCGAAAAAAGCAAAAAAATTCGCAGTAATATATAAATGGGAGGAAATCGTTATGTTAAAACCGACCGATATTGAACAATTGAAGGGTAAAAACAGCCGCTATGCGGTGGTTATCGGTGTTGCCAAGCGCGCTCGCAGTATTGCGCAGGACGCGGAGGACAACGGCGTTGTGCTGACCGAAAAGCCGGTGAGCATGGCCATTTTGGATTTCACCGAGGGTGAATATAAGATGGTCGCTTCCAACGACTGATCTTACAGTACGACAGTTAGGGAGGAGCCGGTATGACGCAGACCGCTGTGGCAAAAGTAGCAGTGGAACAGACAGCGTTTCATTTTGATAAGTTGTATAGTTACCGCGTCACACCGGATCTGACGGGGCTTGTCACGGGCTGCCGCGTGTTGGTGCCTTTCGGGAAAGGTAACCGTTTTCGTCAAGGAATTGTCATGGGACTGGAACACGTCGCACCGGAACAGGCGGAAACACTCAAACCGGTGATGTCGGTCTTAGATGAGGAACCGTTGCTCAACGACGAATTGATGACGCTGACACGGTGGATGAAGGAACGAACCTTCTGCACCGTGTTTGATGCGGTACGTGCCATGCTGCCGACCGGCTTATATTGGAACGTAAAGCCGATATACCGACCGGTACAGTCGCTCCCCGAGCACGAAAAGCAAGCGATGTCATCCGATGAAGCGGCACTGTATGCTCTTGCGTGTACGATGTCAGCGCGTTCTCCCGACGGTATTGCAGGTGACAAACTGCTCAGCTGTGCGGGGTTGTCAGATGCTGATAAATTGCCGGAACGGATGGTAAAAAAAGGATGGTTTACCCGTGGCGGGGATACTTCCCGTCGCATGGGAGATGCCACCCGCCGTATGGTGCGGCTTATCGTGTCGTCGGAAGAACTTGAAACGGCGATGCGCGAGAGGCGTGTCAGCCCCAAACAACGATCGGTATTGGCCCTGCTGGAGGAGGTTGGTACAGCATCCGTCAAGGAGTTGTGCTACCTCGCCGGTGTGACCGGTGCCGTTTTGTCGGCTTTAGAGAAAAAACAACTGGTGGAATGTTACGAGCAGGAGATCCTTCGTTCGCCGTTCGCCGCACGGTCACCGCATCCGGATGCGATCGACCTCAACGCTGAACAGCAAACCGCCTTTGACGAACTGAAAGCTCGTTACAAACAACCCGATGCCGCGTGCGCTCTCTTATATGGTGTTACCGGCAGCGGTAAAACGCAGGTGTATATTAAACTGATCGATACGGTTATTGCGGACGGGTTGCAGGCGTTGGTCCTGGTCCCCGAAATTTCACTCACTCCGCAGACGATGGAACTGTTTTTGCGCCGATACGGTAATCGCGTTGCCGTGTTGCATAGCGGTCTATCGGTCGGTGAGCGCATGGATGAATGGAAGCGCATCCGACGGGGTGAGGCGGATATCGTCGTCGGCACCCGCTCTGCCGTTTTTGCGCCGCTCGCGCGTCTTGGCGTAATCATCATGGACGAGGAGCAGGAGCACACCTACAAGTCCGAAAACACCCCACGGTATCACGCACGGGACGTTGCGAAATTCCGTTGCCACTATCATAACGCATTGCTTCTTTTAACGTCGGCTACGCCGAGTGTCGAAAGTTATCAAGCGGCGACCGGCGGTCGCTATTCGTTGCATACCATCAAGGGGCGCTACGGAGAGGCGCTGCTCCCGCAGGTGCGGGTGGTTGACATGCGTGAGGAATCGGGACTTTCCTTGTTCAGCGAAACACTCAGGCAGGAACTTGCCGCTTGTTTTGAACAGGGAAAACAAGCGATTTTGCTACTTAACCGCCGCGGGTACCACACGTTTCTTTCCTGCCGTTCCTGCGGTAAGATCATGACTTGTCCGTCCTGCAGTATTTCACTGACCTATCACCGTGCAAGCGGCAAACTGATGTGTCATTATTGCGGTCACACCCAGCCGCCCACGGTGCGCTGTCCCGAATGCGGCTCGGATAAGGTGCGCTATTCCGGTATGGGTACACAACGGGTGGAGGAGGAGCTTTCACAGCTGTTCCCCGATATTCGTATACTGCGTATGGATACCGATAGCACGATGTCCCGTTTTGCGTACGAGGAGAAATTCCGCGCGTTTGCCAAGGGAGAGTATCAAGTGATGATCGGCACTCAGATGGTAGCAAAGGGACTGGATTTCCCGAACGTATCGCTTGTCGGTGTGCTGTCGGCGGATCAAGCGTTATATGCGGAGGATTACCGCTCGTTTGAAACGGCCTTTTCCTTGCTCACGCAGGTGATTGGGCGAGCCGGGCGTCGCGATACGCCCGGCAAAGCCATCATTCAGACGACTGCGCCGGAGCACTACGTGATCAATCTGTCATCTAAACAAGATTATCCCGCTTTTTACGAGGTGGAGATCGCCGCCCGTAAACTGATGAAATATCCGCCGTTTGCCGATATTGCCATGTTTGGTTTTGTCGGTACGGATGAAAAGGCGGTCAAGACCGCCGCCGCGCGATTTTTGCTGCTGTTGCGACAGACGGCGGCGCATCCCGATTATGAGGGAGTACCGCTGATCGCTCTGGATCCTACCCCGGCGGCGGTGGCGCGCGTGGCGGGGAAATATCGCTATAAGCTCATTCTCAAACTTACTAACAACTCGCGCACCCGTGCCTTGATCGCCGAGTTGCTGAAGGGGTTTGCCTCTTTGCCGGAGGGCAAGGGCGTCACGGTATACGCCGACATCAATCCGGCAACCATTTTATAAGGAGATGACCGTATGGCCATTCGCAATATTCTCAAAAATGATGATCCTGCTCTGCGCAAGGTCTGCCGCCCGGTGACCGAGTTTAACGAGCGGTTGTGGCAGCTGCTTGACGACATGGCAGATACCATGCACAAGGCGGAAGGCGTCGGCTTGGCGGGTCCGCAGGTCGGCGTTTTGCGCCGTGTATTTGTGATGGACCTTGGTGACGGTGTGATTGAAGCCGTTAATCCCGAAATCATCAGCACGCACGGCAAACAGACGGGGCAGGAGGGCTGCTTGTCGTTCCCGAATCAGTGGAATGACGTCACTCGTCCGAAACGCGTTAAGTTTAAAGCACAGGATCGCTTTGGTAAGTGGTATATCATGACGGGTGAAGACCTAATGGCGCGTTGCATCTGCCACGAAACCGATCATTTAGACGGCATCGTGTTTTTGGATAGAGTAGGAGAATCTAAATGAACGTGATTTTCATGGGGACACCGGAATTTGCCGTTCCCTGTTTGGAAAAATTGGTAGAAGACGGCCACACCGTTTCCTTGGTTGTCACGCAAGGCGATAAGCCGCGCGGTAGAGGACAAAAACTGATGCCGCCGCCCGTAAAAGCGTGTGCGCTTGAGCATGGCATTCCGGTGTATCAGCCGACAACGTTAAAGGATGAGGCGGTTCAGGCGGAACTGCGCCGCTGTCAGCCGGATGTTATCGTTGTGGTGGCATACGGTAAAATCTTGCCGCAGGCGGTGCTGAATATGCCGCCGCACGGCTGCATTAACGTACATGCCTCGTTGTTGCCGCGGTATCGCGGTGCCGCCCCCATTCAATGGGCAGTGCTGAACGGCGAGCAGGAGTCCGGTGTGACTACCCAATATATGGCTGAAGGCATTGATACCGGCGATATGTTGCTGAAATCCACTTGCCCGATCACGGAGGACATGACCGCGGGTGAACTGCACGATGCGTTGTCCTTGCAGGGTGCGGCACTGCTGTCAGATACGTTGAAAGCCCTGGAAAACGGAACGCTTACGCGCACCCCGCAGACGGGAGAGAGCAACTATGCCCCGATGCTGGACAAAAGCTTGTGCGCGATGGATTTTACCAAATCGGCGGCAGATCTGCACAACCAAGTGCGCGGCCTGAATCCGTGGCCGACCGCTACCGCCAAAGTCGGCGGCAAAACGCTGAAGATTCACCGCACGCGTGTGGGCGCACCGTGTGATGCCGAGCCCAATCGTGTGATTACTACTAAGCCGTTTACGGTTTCTTGCGGTGAAGGTACATCGCTTGTTTTATCAGAGGTGCAGGGCGAGGGCGGCAAACGGATGGCGGCAGATGACTTTTTCCGCGGTCACCCGATTCCGCTGGGCACCCGTTTTTCGGAGGAATAACCCATGGCTTTGGATGCTCGTATTGCCGTTGTCAAAGCGCTTTGCGGTTTGCACCGCGAAAAGCGCTATTCCAATATCGTGCTGGACGAGCTTCTTAATGCAGAGGCGTTGTCTGCACAAGATCGCGCCTTTGCCTCGCGCTTGTTTTACGGCGTAATTGAACGGCGCATCACCATCGACTACGTGTTGGAACACGCGTCCTCCGTTCCGCTGCGAAAATTGCACCCGTTGGTGCTGGAAACCCTGCGTGCCGCGGTGTATCAGTTGTTATACATGGACAAAATTCCGCCGTCTGCTGCGGTGAACGAAGCCGTTTCGGGTGTACGGCGGCTAAAGCAGGGAAACGCTTCGGGTTTTGTCAACGGTGTTTTGCGCGGCATACTGCGCCGCCGTGACACGTTGTTCGATGATCTGCCGGCAGGCGACGCCGCGTTATCGGTGCTTCATTCCTGCCCAACGGAGCTGATCGCCTTTTGGCGCAAGGCGTACGGCGACGAGAAGATGAAGGCATTGGTGGAGTCTATCAACGGTATTCCCGAATCGTACGTGCGGGTGAATACCCTGCGTACCACCGATGAGGATTTCTCCAAAACGTTGCACAATATTGGCATCAGTCACCAAATTCAGCAGGACGTTCCGCATTGTTTTGAGTTAAAATGCGCGTATTTGGGAAATAAACTTGAATTAGCGGACAAAAACTGCTATTATTATCAGGATAAGGCCTCGCAATATGCGTGCCTTGCACTAAACGCACAGCCCGGTGAGGCAGTGGCAGACGTCTGTGCGGCACCGGGTGGCAAGAGTTTTACGGTCGCACAGGCGATGCAAAACAAGGGGCGTCTCCTTTCCTGCGACGTGTATCCGCAGAAATGCGAAACCATCGAGCGCCGTGCCGAACAATTTGGTATCACCATGTTGGACACAGCGGTACGCGATGCCTCGACTCCGTGTCCCGAACCGCTGAAAGGTGCGTTTGATCGTGTGATCTGTGACGTGCCGTGCTCGGGGCTCGGCGTGATCCGCCGTAAGCCCGAGATCCGCTATAAGCCGCTTGAGGAATTGGCAGAGTTGCCCGCGTTGCAGTACGCGATCCTCGAACGCAGCGCGGAACTGGTAAAAGCGGGCGGCGTGTTGCAATATTCCACCTGCACGCTCAATCCTGCGGAAAACGAGCAGGTCGCAGAACGCTTTTTACGCGAACATAAGGAGTTTTCTCCGCGTGTTCTGCCTCTCACAACTTGTTTCGAGGCGGCGGGGAAAACACCATCGCATATCCTCACACTGCTTCCGCATATCCATAAGACCGACGGGTTCTTCATCGCCGGTTTTGAGAAAAAATGAGGTGTCTGTCCGATGCCGGAGGATCTAAAATCCCTTACAACCGAACAGATCACGGAACGCATCGTCACATGGGGGCACCCCGCGTTTCGCGGCAAGCAGATCGCCGGATGGCTGGATAACGGTTGCTCGTCGTTTGATGAAATGACGAATTTACCGCTTGCCTTACGTGAACAACTGAAAGCGGAGTTTTTTATTCCCGGTGTGACGATCCTGCAAAAATGGCAGTCACAGCTTGATGAAACCACCAAATATCTGTTTGAATTGTCCGATGGTGAAACGGTGGAATCCGTGTTGATGAGTTATCATCACGGATGGTCGCAATGCTTGTCCACGCAGGTCGGATGCCGTATGGGCTGTTCCTTCTGCGCTACCGGCATGGGCGGGTTATCCCGCAATTTGTCGGCGGCGGAAATGCTCTCCCAGATCGAAACCGCACAGCGTGATCGCGGTATCCGTGTATCGTCTGTCGTGCTGATGGGCATGGGTGAGCCGTTGGATAATTATGACAACGTTTTACGTTTTTTGAAAATGCTGTCCCAGCCGGGCGGCGTGCATATCGGGATGCGTCACGTATCCTTATCCACCTGCGGCTTGGTCGATCAGATTTATCGGTTAATGGAGGAGAATCTCCAGTTGACCCTGTCGGTATCTCTGCACGCGCCTAATAATGAGATCCGTTCACGGCTGATGCCGATCAACCGTCGGTATCCGGTGGAGGAACTTTTAGAGGCGTGCCGACGCTATGCGGATACCACCGGCCGACGGATCTCCTTTGAATATGCGATGATCCACGGCGTTAACGATACGGATGCTTGCGCCGAGGAACTTGCAAAGCGGTTGCGCGGTATGCTTTGCCACGTGAATTTGATTCCCGCAAACGAGGTCAAGGGCAAGGAGCATCGGCGCAGTACCGGTGAGAGATTAAAACAGTTTTCCCGTATTTTGGAGCAGCGTGGGTTGACCGTCACGGTCCGACGCACGTTGGGTGCGGATATTAACGCGTCCTGCGGTCAGCTCCGCCGTCAGAAGAGAGAGGAGGAATCGCCATGCGGACGTTAGGTGCATCTCATGCGGGTCGGGTTCGCCCCAGCAATCAGGATGCGTATGTCTGCGGCATGCTTACCGCAGGCACCGCTTTCGCCGTTGTATGTGACGGTATGGGCGGCGCAAACGGCGGCAATGTTGCCAGTGCGATTGCAATGCGTTGTATTGCCGATCATATCGTGGATGAATACCGCGAAAATGCGACACCCGCCGTGGTACGGCGCTTGTTGGAATCGGCAATTTCAGCTGCCAATCGAGAGGTCTTTGAGGCAGCTGTGGAGGATGAGTCATTGCGGGGTATGGGTACCACGGTCGTAGCAGTGATCGCCAACGATCGCGACGTGTGTATCGCCCACGTCGGTGACAGCCGCGCTTATCTGGTGACACACGAGAATATTGAGCAGATCACCCGCGATCATTCGGTCGTTCAAGATATGGTGGAAAAGGGACAGATCACTGCCGATCAAGCGCGCTTCCACCCGCAAAAGCATTTTCTCACCCGCGCGCTTGGTGTGGAAGATGATGCCCGTTGTGACTTCACCGTTCTGCCTTTTCCGGAGAACGGCACCGTGCTGATCTGCACAGACGGTCTTTCCAACATGGTCGAACCGGATACACTGCAATCTTTGATTCGTACATTCCCATTTGAGGAGGTCCCTCAAAAGCTCATCAATACGGCGAATTTAGCGGGCGGCAGTGACAATATTACGGTCGTTGCGATTACAAGACAGGAAAAGGGACAGGAGGCATAATGATGGATAAATATGTCGGAAAGCGTTTAGACGGACGCTATGAGATCAAGGAGATCATTGGTGTCGGTGGTATGGCGTATGTGTACAAGGCCTATGATAACATCGACAACCGTATTGTTGCTGTTAAGATCCTTAAGGAGGAATATCTCCAGAACGAGGAATTTACCCGCCGTTTCAAAAACGAGTCTAAGGCGATTGCCATACTGTCACATCCCAACATTGTCAAAGTGTACGACGTGAGTTTTGGGGACAGAATGCAGTACATCGTCATGGAGTACGTTGACGGTATTACCTTGAAAGAGTACATTGAGGATCAAGACGAGTTCAAATGGAAAGAAGCGGTACATTTCACAGTACAGATCTTGCGCGCGTTGCAACATGCGCACGATAAAGGTATTGTTCACCGCGATATTAAGCCCCAGAACATCATGCTGCTTCCGGACGGCACTATCAAGGTGGCCGATTTCGGCATTGCACGCTTCTCTCGCCAGGATATACGCGCTACGCGTTCTACTGACAAGGCGATCGGTTCGGTACACTATATCAGCCCTGAGCAGGCGCGCGGTGAGATCACCGACGAAAAGGCGGATATTTACTCCGTCGGTGTGATGCTGTACGAGATGCTGACCGGCAAACTGCCTTTTGATGCGGACAGTGCGGTTTCGGTGGCTATCATGCAGATGCAGTCGGAGGCACAGCCGCCTCGTCAAGTGAATGCGGCGATCCCTGAGGGGTTAGAGGATATCACCATCAAGGCAATGCAAAAGGATACCTCTAAGCGGTATCAGTCGGCGGCAGAAATGCTTTACGACATTGACGAGTTCAAGAAGAATCCCAGTATTCATTTTGAATATAAGTATTTCGTGGACGAAAGTCCCACGCGATATATGGATACCATCAGCAAGGTTCGCGGCGGCGAACCCGTAAAATCGTCCGGCCGTGCGCGTGTTGTCGAAGCAGATGAAGACGAAGCCGAAGGCAAGAAGCCGTTTCCGGTCATTCCGGTGCTGTGTGCCGTGATCGGTGCTTTTCTGCTCATTGCGGTCATTTTCGTGTTTACCGTGTTAGGTGAAAAGTTCTTCAACAACAATTCCGAGCAGATCGAGGTTCCGAATTTTGTCGGTATGACGTTGGAAGAGATCTCCAGCAACCCCGAATACCATGAATGGTTTAACTTCGAAACGGCAAAAGAACAGTACAGCGACGAGCCGGTCGGCACCGTCATTGACCAATCACTGGAAGAAGGCATCATGGTCAAAAAAGACGTCAAATCCATCACCTTGACCGTCAGTAAAGGCCCGAATCTGGTGCAGATCCCCAACGTGGTCGGTCAGCATCGCGACATGGCGCAGGCGGCTTTGGAAAATGCCGGCTTTGTCGTCAAGTATACGTTGGACGTCAGTGATGAGGTGGCGGTGGATTTTGTTATTTCGCTGTCGCCCGCAGAGTATCCGGATAAGATGAAGTACGGCTCGGAGATCACCATGGTGGTCAGCAGTGGCGAAATTCCTGCGGATCCGGTGGCAATGCCGGATGTGACAAACCTTTCTAAGGATCAGGCGGTTCTCTTATTGACGGGCGCCGGCTTCACGGTAGCGGAAACCGACATCACCTACGTGGATGATTCGAGTGTTCCGGAAAACACGGTTACCTGGCAGAGCATCGCGGCAGATACCCCGACCGTGCCCGGCACGGCGGTGAAGTTGCGCGTGAGTACCGGATTTGCACAGGTCAAAGTGCAGGTGGCGTTGCCCACGCAGATGACAACACCGATCGATATGCAGGTATATATTGGCGGTGAGTTAAAGCATACTTTCCCCGGACTTCTTCCGAATGAGGTCAAGGTTAAAAGTGTGACCGTGAGCGAAAAAGAGTCGTCGTATGCTGTGACTATCCGTATTGCGGATCACGGAAAAGACAATTATACCGCGTACGCGAAATATACTGTCAACGGAAAAACGGGTGAGGTTACCGTTATCGAACAACCTAACCTGAATGCGTTGACTCCCGCCACACCTGCTCCGATTACGCCGGCGGGATGATGGTAGAAACACAACAAAGCGGGTTGATCCTGCAGAGCATCGGCGGTTTCTATTACGTAGAAACCGCCGACGCGGTTTATGAATGTAGGGCACGCGGCGCATTCCGTAAAGAGGGAATCACGCCGCTTTCCGGCGACCGTGTCAGCATTACGGTGCAGGCAGACGGTACCGGCATATTGGAAGAAATCCTACCGCGCCGCAACGCATTTGTGCGACCGCCGGTTGCCAATTTGGACTGCTTGGCTATTGTTGCCTCAGTTACGGAACCCAAACCGAATCTGCAGTTGCTGGACAAGTTGATCGCGATCGCGGAGGACATTGCCGTTGAACCGATCGTGGTGATTACGAAATCCGATTTGGACGAAACCGAAGCACTGGAGTCCCTTTATCGTACCGCCGGATTTCCGGTGTTTGTGGTGACCAATACGGACACGGCATCCGCAGCGGCGCTGACAATGTTTTTGCAGGGTAAGATTACTGCGTTTACCGGTAATTCCGGTGTCGGGAAATCCAGTTTGCTCAATTTGATCGATCCTGCACTCTCCCGTGAGACCGGTGAGATTAGTAAAAAACTGGGTCGCGGACGGCATACCACACGCTCGGTCGAACTGTTGCCTTTGTCGGGCGGCGGATACTTGGCAGACACACCGGGATTTTCCGCTTTGGATATTGAGCGCACACAACCGATCGATAAGGAGGCCTTATTCGATTGTTTCCGTGAATTTGGGCCCTATTTTGGGAAATGCCGCTTTTCGGGCTGTTCCCACGTGCACGAGCCGGATTGCGCGATTCGCAAAGCGGTAGAGATGGGGGAGATTGCTTCGTCGCGTTATGAAAGCTACGTTGCCATGTATAACGAAGCGAAAGTGCGCAAACCTTGGGAGAATGGTTAAATCAAAAAAGCTCCGCCGATTCTAAGAAAATTGAATCGGCGGAGTTTTTTTGATTTACTTTGCGGTGATTCCCATCACAAAAACATTTTCATATTGATGGTTATTAAAACGGTGGTCTATGAGGACTCCCTCTTTTACGAACCCTGCTTTTTCATAGCAACGTTGCGCACGCTTGTTGGATTCAAACACGTGAAGATATACGCGATGCATATTTAAGTGACCAAAACAATACGTTACTAAAGTCTTAATTGCATCGGTTCCGTAACCGCCGGATATGGCAAGGCTGATAAACAATTCCACATGTCGGTTGGTATTGTCGAAATTTTTGAGGCCGATCGTTCCGAGCGGCTTGTTTGTTGTTTTGTCTGCAACCAAAAATAGTTTTGTGGTAGGAGAGGTTGTTACCCGTTTTATCCATTCCTCGTGTTCATATTCCGAGATCGGGTAGAGCGTTCCGGTGAGGGTGCGCAATTCCTCTATATTCACCCATTCGTATATGCGTTTTGCATCTTCTTTGGTTAGTCCTTTGATGATAACCTTTTCACCGCTGATCATGACTATCACTCCAAATGTTTACGATTCTTATCTTTAACACAATTATAGACAGATAATATGTTAATGTCAAGAAAAATTCCTATCATTAACATATTGAGGTGATGGTCGTGAAGATCTATATGTACGAAGGTAAGAAAAATATATGCGGAAAGCGTATCCACGAAGCAAGAACAAGACTGAGAATTACGCAAAGTGATTTGGCTGCACAACTTCAAATTAACGGCGTAACGATTGAGCGTGACAGTATTTCAAGAATTGAAATCGGTACACGCTTTGTTGCGGATTATGAACTCAAAGTGTTGGCGCGCCTTTTAAAAGTGTCTGTAGATTGGCTCTTGGGTATCGAATAAAAAATGCGAACCTTTTTGTTGTTACCGAATACGCTGTTAATACAACCGTCTCTTAAAGAGGAGTGTTCGTTATGAGAAGAAGAAACAACTGCACGGGTGGATATTTTGCTGCATTCGGTTTCGGTATGCTGGCGGCACTGATTTTCCCCGTCCGTTTCATTCTGATCGTGGCGGCGGTGGCACTGGTATTAGCGGGCCTTTCGTTGGTTCGCTGTTAAATTTTATGAGGGAGGAACACTGCATGCAGATCGTGATCGTTAAGAGTCCCAAATTCTTTGGCAGCATTCTGAGAAAGGTCTTTAAAATTCCCAAAACCGAATATCCGGCAACATAATTTATACGGGGCGCACTTAATTGCGAGTGCGCCCCGTGTTTTTGGTATATTTCGGTTTGTGCGGGAATATAGTGAGATAGAAAAGCCGTACAAAGGAGAGAGATGGATGGAACTTCAAACGACCATGCGACGGATCGGACTGACCGGAACAATCTTCGATGATTTTGATGAGCGTCCCGTGGATTGTGATTTTATGCTTCCGGACTTTTTGCCGGATATGGCGGCCGTCTTAAAATGCACGATGAAGCCGGTGGTGCAATCGCATCAGATCAGCGGAGACCGCGTGATGGCTGACGGAACGGTATATCTGAACGTGCTGTATTTAGACGAGGGGCGCAAATGCGTGCGAAGTTTTGAAAACGCACAGCCGTTCACATCCGTATTTACCGTGAAGGATCTATCGGCAGCTGACCGTGTTACGTTGAGTGCGAAGCCGAACTACGTGAATTGCCGTGCAACCGGTCCGCGCCGCGTGGATATTCACGGCGCGTTCAGCGTGAAACTGATTGTCACCAGCCGCGTGGATACCGAGGTGATAGAAACTGCCGAGGCGCGCGATCTGTATACGAAAGGGTGTAAGATTGCATACACCGCTGACGGCGGCGGTGCCGAAAAACCGTTCACGATCAATGAGGTGCTGGAACTGGAATCCGAGATGCCGGCGGAAATGATCGTTCGTCACGAAGCTCATATTTGTATCAGTGATTGTAAGCAGTTGCCGGGAAAAGCGGTTATTAAGGGAGACGTACTCTTAAAAACGGTGTATGTTACCGACACGGTAGCGGGCACGCTATGCCAGGCAAAGCACAGTATCCCGTTTAGTCAGATTCTGGACGTTGAGGGGTTGGATGAAGAAACGCTTTGCGAATGTCTTGCCGAGATTGTGTCGTGTGACGTTCGTCTTTCCCAAAACCCGAACGGGGAAAGTCGGTTGCTATCCGTCAGCGTGAAATCAGTGTTGTCGCTGCATTGCTTCGTTCAAGAGAATTGTGACTTGTTGACCGATGCCTTTCACACTGTTTACCCGCTTACACTGACGACACAGCGCATTATGCCGTCTTGCCTTACCACTCTTTCGCGGGAACCCGTTACCTTACAGCAGTCACTGTCGTTGCCCGACGGCGGCATTGCCGACATTCTCGACGTGTGGAGCGATGTGGTTACCGTTGCCTGTGAGAACGGTGAATTGGAAGGCCAGTTGTTGGTACAATTGATCGCTCGTGATACAAACGGTGTGGTAGCGTATTATGAGCGGCCGTTGGATATGACCGTTCCGATTGCCGATGACTGCGATCAAACGGTCGTCAGCGCCGATGTGTTGGATACGGAATATACCTTATCCGGTGACCGCCTTGAGTTGCGGCTTCAACTCCTGGTTTGTCGCCGCACCGGTACCGTTGAGAGTTACCTTGCCGTGACCGCTCTGCAAGCGGATGAAAGTGCCCCGCATCCTTGCACGCAAGGGTTGGAGAATTGTCAGGTAAAGGTCTGCTTTGCTAAAGCCGGTGACTCGCTGTGGGAAATTGCCAAGGCC
Source organism: Acutalibacteraceae bacterium (assembly GCA_045590415.1). Lineage (GTDB taxonomy): Bacteria > Bacillota > Clostridia > Oscillospirales > Acutalibacteraceae > RGIG3009. The sequence goes on from JAZNRA010000067.1 coordinate 26,342, forward strand.
ACGCACGCTTCGCCGACTGCGTTGATGAAAGAAAACAACTTGAATGATGAGATCTTGCAGAGTCGCACGATGTTGCTGATTCCGTTGTGCTAACAAAAAAGACCGCCGTATGGCGGTCTTTTTCTATGCGAAAATTGCAGTAAATACCATGCAAGCAAGTATCCCGATTGCGGTCGGCAGCAAAAAGGCGAGGATCGTCCATTTTACACTGCCGGTTTCTTTCTTTACGGTCATCAACGTTGTGGAGCACGGCCAGTGAAAGAGCGTGAATAAGAGCACGCTTACCGCTGTTTTCCATGTCCAACCGTTGCTTACAAAAAGTTCGTGCATCGCGCCGAGATTTTCGAATTCAGTCAAACTGCCTGTTGCCATATATATCATGATCATGATCGGCACGACGATCTCATTTGCGGGAAAGCCCAAGATAAAGGCGATCAGAATGACACCGTCAAGTCCCATCGACCGTGCGAAAGGGTCGAGAAATGCCGCACAGTGATGCAAAAGACTGACGTCACCGACGGTGACGTTTGCCAGTATCCAAATGAGTAACCCGGCAGGTGCCGCGACAGCGGCGGCGCGCCCCAGCACAAACAAAGTCCTGTCAAAGATCGATCGCACGATGACTTGCCCGATCTGCGGCTTGCGGTACGGCGGCATTTCCAGCGTAAAAGAGGAGGGGACACCTTTGAGTACCGTGCAGGATAGGAGATTGGTGACGGCAAAGGTGATCAGAATCCCCAGCGCGATCAGAGCGGTAAGCAGCAGGGCTGCCAACACCGAATCGAGAGCACTGCCTGCCGTGCCGATAAAAAACATGGTCAATACCGCGATGAGGGTGGGGAAGCGGCCGTTACAGGGGACGAAATTGTTGGTAAGTATCGCGAGCAAGCGCTCGCGCCGGGAATCGATGATCCGCGCACCTACAACGCCTGCGGCATTGCATCCGAACCCCATTGACATAGTGAGTGCTTGTTTCCCGCACGCACGGCAGCGCAAGAACACGTGATCCAGATTATACGCGATGCGCGGCAGGTATCCTACGTCCTCCAGCAGCGTGAAAAGCGGGAAGAAGATCGCCATCGGCGGCAACATGACGGATACCACCCAAGCGAGTACTCGATAGGCGCCGAGCACGACGGCACCGTGCAGCCATTCGGGCGCCCCCATCAGACTAAAGAGGTCGGACAGCCGATCCTGCACCCAAAACAAAGCGGTTGATAACCACTTTGAGGGGATGTTTGCACCGCTGATCGTAAGCCAAAACACGGCGGCGAGCAGGGCAAGCATTAACGGATATCCGAAGCGCCGACCGGTGAGCAAGCGATCGATACGTCTGTCCGCGGCATCGTATTCCGAGCGGCGACGTGTCACCACACCGCGGCAGAGCTCTTCGGCGGTCTTGACGACGGCAGCTACCAGTTGATCCTTGAGCGTGTCGGGCGTTAACCCCGCTGCTTTCAAATCACAAAGCGCCGCCTGTCGCGCCGCTTGCACGGCAGTGTCCTGCAACACATCACAGCCGAGATACCGCGAGATTTCCGCGGTCAGCGTATCATCTTGTTCCAATAATTTCAAGGCAATAAACCGACTGCTTAAACCGCGGCACGGATAACCGTTTAACAACGGTACTAAACGTGCCAGCGCGCTTTCCACCGCAACGGGGTAGACGGGGGACGGGGCGGCCTCCGGCGGTGTTTGTAACGTTTCATGCAAAGTGCCAAGCAGCCGTTGCAGGTCTTTCTTACGGCGGGCAACTACCCCAACCACCGGTAATCTTAAACGCTCCGATAACAGAGCCAGGTCGATCTCGATCCCCTTGCGCTTCGCCTCGTCCAACAAATTTACACAAACGATTACCCGCCGACCGGTTTCAACCGCTTGTAATACCAGATTGAGGTTGCGTTCCAGACAAGTGGCGTCACAGACCACTACGATTGCATCCGGCTCGCCGAAACATATAAAATTGCGCGCGACCTCTTCTTCAGCGGACCGTGCCATTAACGAATAAGTGCCGGGAATATCTACCCAAACATATCCCTTTTCTTCAAAACGACAATAGCCGAGTGCGTTGGAAACTGTTTTTCCCGGCCAGTTGCCGGTATGCTGATGCAGACCGGTCAGCCCGTTGAATACAGTGCTTTTTCCCACGTTTGGATTTCCCGCGAGTGCGATCACGGTATCATAATCATTGGTACGTTGTATGCAAAGTCCTTGATCTACCGTGTAGGTGCCTACAGAACGGTTTGTTAGTCCCATTTTACAACCTCCTTACCTCAATGTGTCGGCAATCCTCAACGCGCAACGCGATGACGGCACCGCGTATAAAAAACGCGATCGGATCGCCGCTCGGGGCTTTGCCGACACACGACACCGTTGTCTGTTCCACTAAACCCATATCCAGTAACCGACGGCGCATTCCGCCGCTTATATGTAAGGTTTCCACGACTGCGCGTTGCCCGACGCCAAGTTCGTGTAATCCTATTCGCGTGTCCATCTCAAATCGCTCCTTACAGAAATTCCTATTGTTATGCTATGCGACGATAAAAAAGATGGTGACGCGGAGGTTGACTATCGGTACGGATTGTTGTAAAATGAAACAAATAGACGACGCAAAGGATGGATGATACATGCCACCCAGAAAGCATATTCGACAGCAAAGACGAAAACAAGCCGTGCGCCGCGCGTTGATCGTGCTGGTGTTTTTGTTGATTCTGGCAGTGATTGCCGGAGGCATTGCCCTGCTTGTTAATACAATTCGCAACCATTCCGGCGGAGGAGAAACCGTTGCGACTACCACGACCGGGCCGCGCGAACCTGCTGTGACCGCCACCGCCACCTTGGGCAGTTCAGGCGATATTCTTATTCACACACCGGTTTTGCGATCCGCTAAGGTTTCGGCTGGCGTGTATGATTTTGCGCCCATGTTTAAACATATGAAGCCCTATGTCACCGCATTGGATTATTCCGCGATCAATTTGGAGTTTGGTATCGGAAAAGGGGAGAACGATTATTATCAGCGCGAAATGTTGTTCCGTGTTCCCTCTTCGCTGATCGATACGGTGATGGATACCGGTTATACGCTTGGTTTATGCGCCAACAACCATGTCAGTAACGGCAGTAGCTTGAGTCTTACTCAGAGCACCTATGCCGAACGCAATCTCGATCATATCGGTCTGCGCGGGAGCACGCAGGACAAACGGTATTTGGTCAAAGATGTCGACGGTATTAAACTCGGCTTTGTGAACTATACGTACGGTTCTGCCACCTCGGATCAAACACTTGTCAACTATTTTTCCACGGCAAATCTTGACGCGTTTTATAAAGACATGGAAACCCAGATGGCAAATATGCGTGCCGAAGGGGCAGAGGCGATCATCGTGTATCTGCATTGGGGCAGTGAATATCAGATCAAACCGTTAGAAAGTCAAACGACCATGGCGAAGAAACTGTGCGAAATGGGTGTTGACGTGATTGTCGGCGGTCATCCGCACAAGATCCAACCGCTTGAACTGATTACCGCAGAAAACGGCAATCAAACAGCGTGTCTCTATTCTATGGGCAATATCGTATCAAATCAGACGATCGAAGCTATGTACGGAGGGGATTCCAGCACAACCTCCGGCGGTGACTGGCAGTTAGGCGGTGCTTGTAAGATCCGTGATGTTAAGAGCCGCTACAACGATACGAATTACGGTAAGCATGAAGAAAACTGTAACGATAACGGTCATACCGAGGACGGCGTCTTGTTCCAATGCAATTTCTCTCGGTATGAGGATGGCACCGTTTTCTTGTCCGGCGTTGATGTGTTACCCACGTGGTGCTATTGTAAGAAGCGAACGGATGGCAGTAACTTGAACAATTACACCATTATTCCGCTAGATAAGAAGGCTGGCGATTGGGCAACTGCCTTTGGCGTTGCCGAGGAGGATCTCATTTTTGCTGAGCGGTCGTATGATCGCACCATGGCATTGGTCGGCGACGGTATTGCCGAGATCAATGCGGCTTGCAAAGCCAATATTGACGCATATGTTGAAGCTTTTAAGCAAGCACAATCTCCTGCGACAACCACACAGCAATAACAACAAACACCGCCCTGTACGATACGTACAGGGCGGTGTTTGTTTATGAGATCATGTTAAGATGATGAGGGCGTGCAGGTTGAAGGGCGGTAGGTTCAGCGTGACGGTGCCGCCGTTTTGTGTAAACGGGATGGACGCGCCATCCGGTTGCGACACGGCGGACGTGATCGTCCGGTCAACCTTTAACGTGATGCTCACATCGTGCAGTTTCGGGAAATCAGGCAACAAAAACACGTTGCCGCGGTTGACGGGGGGCGCATACAGCACGTGCAGAGCGAGAGTCCCCTCGTCCGCATTCTCCCTGAGCCGGATTCTACCGCAAGAAGGGAGTTCTCTTGTCACGATCGCTTTATCATAGACCGATTCGATCGCTTTGATGATATACCGTTCCAGAATATAACTTCCCGACTGACTGTACGCTTCAAAAACGGGGTGTGCAAAATAGATCACGTTGCCGCGTTTGACGAGAGCGGGATAGTCGGCAGGTTCCGTTTTATAGGGCGTGTTCTTGTGACCGCAAAAATGACGTAGGGTGCGATTGAAATACGGTTCGTATACTTGGGCGAGGATTTCACCGTCCGTTTTCACTTTGTAAGCGCTGGAATAGGAAAGAAACGGTGTGGTGATCTCGTCAACATCGCAAGCGTCTTCATCATTTCAACACGCTTGAGGGTGTAATATTTTTTGGCATCCTCATAATTTTCCGGATCTAATCCCATTTTTTTATTCCCGCACGGCAGGCATCGCACGCGCAGGCGTCGTTGATAAAGCAAATGTCGTAAAATACGCCGTCGGACACGTCAAAATTTTCACACAGTTCACGAGTGAGATCTTCCAGATAGCGGCCGTACTCCCCGACCGGACAAAGCGTTGTCCAGGAGCAGTGGGCGAGAGGATCGTCCAATTTATCTTCAGAGGGAACGTCGCCAATGTATTTCGGCTCGCGGGTAAAGTAATCAATATGATGCCATTCGGGATGCTCGTCAGCGTCCTTCTTGCTCCAACCGATCGGCAGATAGATCGGGGCTTTGGCACCGGCGGCGTGGATGGCGTCGATCTGTTCTTTCAAGAGGTTGAAGGTTAATCCCGGATGCATCTCGCCGACCGTTGAGGGGTAGTACGTATAGCCGTGATGGCATTTCCCAAAAACGGTAACGAGGTCAACGTTTGCCTCGCGAATGACTTTTGTAAACTTTTCTTTATCGAATTTTTCGCCGATTCCGCCGATCGCAGGGCTTGTGTGAAAATCCATGTGTACGCATCGCATAACCGTTCCTCATTTCCGTGATATTTTCAAGGCAGTTATACAATATTTGGGCAGAAGTGTCAACCTGCGACGAACACAAAAAAGGTCCCGCCTTGTAAAAGGCGGGACCTTTGGCTGCGGGACTAGGAATCGAACCTAGACAAAGAGATTCAGAGACTCTCGTGCTACCTTTACACAATTCCGCAAAATTGCGTTCACTGTTGCGAACAGGCTTATTATACCCCATTTTTCTTATTTGTCAAGGTATTTTTTGCAAAAAAACGCAGTTTCTCACCAAAAAATGAAAGCCGGGGGTACTCCCCCGGCCCTCTGCCCGAATGATGCTTATTTCAGACCC
>JAZNRA010000068.1:0-11727 GCA_045590415.1 Acutalibacteraceae bacterium
AAGGGGCCCGTGGTGGTACCGGCAGCGATCAGCTGCATGATCGTTACCGCCACCAACGCAAAGACAACGCCTTTTAACAGACCGACCACGGTGCCTAATAAGCCATCCGTTTGACGAAGAAGCGGCAGCTTGGTAATCGGCTTCAGCAGTTTTTCTAACAGGCGAACGGCAAACATAAGAATCGCAAATAAGATCAAAAACGCAACGAAGCGAATCATCGCCACCATCACCGGGCGAATCAAGTCATCCGCCAGATAATCGGCAACCGCGGTACCGGTCTGATCGTTGCCGACAGACTCCTGAATCCCCTGCGTGATCGTTTCGGTGTCCAAAGCAGTCTGCACAAATGTGGGAAGCGTATCAAAAACCGCTTGTGACTGTTCCGTTAACGTCTGTGCGGCGCCCTCAACAACAGCTTCATTCCAAACCGTTTCGAGCTTCTCGTGCAAACCGTCACGCAAAAACCCATCATACACTATCGTCGACACGGTGCTGCTCAAGGTAAGCGCCAGTATAAATGTGACAATACAACCGGCAAGCTGGATGATCGTACGGATGAACCCGCGACGATATCCGACAAACGCTGCAACAGCAATAATGATAAGAACAATTGCATCCAAAATATATTGCATTTAAGGTTCTCCTTTACAATATTGACAAATAGTGTAGCATATCTACGCGAAAAGCACAACTAAGATTCCACACGTTGCAGTTCACCCAGCGTCAACAGCAAGGGTTTATCACGATATTCCGCGACCAATAAAGAATCCGACGGTGTATGAACCTCGCTCAATAACGTTGACTTTTCAAAATTGTATACGTGCGATTCTGTCAGCACCAAAATTCGTGTGCTTTGGCAAGAAACACTGCGGAAATTCCCTTGCATCTTCTCACTCTTCCAGACTGTTCCGGAGCCGTCGATCGTCCATATATAACTATCTCCTGTACTGCCGGAACGTTGCAACACAAGAGCGGACAACGTGGGAGAAGCACTGTAACCGATCGGTTCAAAACCGTCAAGCGGAATTTTTTCAACAGCATTCCCGCGAGCAGGAAGAATCCACATTTCCTTGTCGCCGATCGCAAGAATAACGCCGCTGCTGTAACAATTGACATCGTATAAGAGTAGGTCCGAACCGCTGTATTCGACGGGCTCGGTATCGGAAAAATTAAAGGTGAGTAAAACCGATTTTAACATACCGCCTTCAGCGGTTGTACCAACCGCTGCAATCCCCTTGCCATTGGTCGCCAAGGAAATGTTTGTTAATAAGTATTTGCGGCACTGATAGGTGAAAAGCGATTTCCCGCGGCGATCGTACACCTGAATTTCGCAGAGATAACTTTGGGAAGCGCTATCCGTTACCACACCGACCATGCCGGAGGATAACACACAGGACGCGTATATCTTGCGATTTTCCAGTTCCATGGACAACACCGTTTCACGGCGCGTTTCCAGACGGAATCGACTCCCTCCCACCTCGGTGATCAACGCATAACGGCCTGCCGTTTGCATGGTAGGATCGGAAAAGGGGTGGTTGCGTGTAACAACACGAGATGCTGAAGAATTGTAAAAATTCAGAGACGTATCGGTGAGCATCACCAGGTGTTGGTTTACCTCGCCCATTGCTAAAACGGAGTTTCCTTCAACGTCAACCGGGAATCCGCTGCCGACCTGCGCATCTCCGAATCGCACTTCTGCCCAATCCAACACTGCCTCCGGAGCGATCCTGTCCCAGTTATGCCAAATCAAAAACCCGACAAGCAAAACCGCAGCAACGATTAATAAGCGTACAAGCAAACGCAGCCACGGAAGATACTGGTTTTTCGACCGCCGGCGCGGAACTTTTGATTCGCTCACGACTCTCCCTCCCCCTGATACCAAACTTCGTCTAAGTATAAACCGCACGCAGGCGCAGTGGCTCCCGCGCACTTGCGATCACCGGTTTCCAACGCACGCTTGACGCTTTCCAAGGTCAAGCGCCCGGCAGTTACATCCAAAATCGTACCGACAAGGATACGAACCATATTATACAAAAAGCCATCAGCTTCCACCGTATACAGCACGACATTGCCTTCGCGCTTCACCTCAGAACGGCGAATGGTACGCACCTTATCCTCCACGCTGCTGCCCACGGAGCAAAACGCTGAGAAATCGTGTGTACCTAAAAACAGTTGCGCGATCTCATTCATACGCACTTCATCAAGCAGTGAGCGCAAATGCAAGGAAAAGCCCTGCTCAAACGGATTGCGTGCCGGCCCGTTCCAAATGCGGTAAACGTATCGTTTTGCTGTTGCAGAATACCGCGGATGAAACGCGTCCGACACCGCGTTGCAGGAAAGCACCGCGATATCATCTGGCAAGAGGGCATTCAATGCTTGCACGAATTTTTCGTCAGGCAAGCGCTTCGGCTGTGCGGTCGTACAATAAAATCGGCGGGCGTGTACACCGGCATCCGTACGGCTGCAACCGGTGACGGCACTGCGGATACCGGTTACCCGTTCAATCGCATCTTGGAGAGTTTCCTGCACGGTAATGCCGTTTGGTTGCACCTGCCAGCCGTGATACCGCGTTCCGACATACTGTAACGTCAAACACACATTCGCCATACATAGCCCTCCTTTTTCATCAAATGGTAGGTGCAACAAGCACGTTGCTTAAAATGAGTAAGCCGACAAACACTGCCATCACAAAAAGTGCCAACCAGTCACGCGTTACCATACGCATCTGTTTCATGCGCGTGCGCCCTTCCCCACCGTGATAACAACGGCATTCCATCGCCGTCGCCAATTCATACGCACGGCGGAACGAGGAAATAAACAACGGCACCAGCACCGGAATCAGCGCCCGAACGCGCTGTAACAAATTACCGCTTTCCATATCCGCTCCGCGCGCCTTTTGCGCGGACATGATCTTATCCGTTTCCTCGATGAGCGTTGGGATAAAGCGCAACGCGATCGTCATCATCATGGCAATCTCATGTACACTGATGCGAAACACCTTAAGCGGACTTAACACGCGTTCTAACGCATCCGTCAAGGTCGTGGGTGAAGTGGTATAGGTCAGCAACGACCCCGCAGCGATCAAGCACAAAATACGGATTGAAATAAACAGTGCCGTAAGAATGCCTTCAAGCGTTATTTTCAACACCCAAAAGCTGAGAAGCACCCGACCTTCCACATAGAAGATATTGATGATCGACGTGAATAACAACAGCGGAATCACCGGTTTTAAACCTTTGAGAAACAGTTTAAAAGGAATACGGGACAGCCCGATAGACACGCCGAGCAAAAGAACGGCAGATGCCAGACCGACCCAGTTATCCGGTATAAAGATAAGAAGAATATACGCAAAAGTGAGCACCAGTTTTACGCGGGGATCCAGACGATGAATCAGCGAATTTCCGGGAAAAAACTGACCGATAGATATATCAGAAAGCATTGTCGGCACCCCCTTTCAAAAGGGACAGCAACGCTGTTTTCGCATCTTCGACCGTGTAAACGCTGTCCGGCACCGCAACACCGCGTTCGCGCAGTTCTGCAAAAATCTTGGTAACCGCCGGCACCGAAAGGCCCATGTTTTCCAATTCGGTAACTTGTGAAAAAATACGGTCAGTGGTTTCGAGCATGGCAACTAAACCGTTGTTAAGTACCAACACCCGATCCGCTACACGAGCAATATCCTCCATGCTGTGGGATACCAACAAGACCGTCGTATGGAACTCTTGCTGGTACGCACGAATACGGTTTAAGATCAAATCTCTGCCGCGCGGATCCAGACCCGCGGTTGGTTCATCAAGAATCAGCACACGCGGACGCATCGCCATCACACCGGCAATCGCCGCACGTCGCTTTTCGCCACCCGAAAGTTCAAACGGTGATTTCGGGAGCAATTCCTCTTTGAGTCCAACCCATTCGGCAGCAGTGAGCACACGCTTGTGGATTTCTTCGTCGGATAATCCCATATTTTTCGGGCCAAAGGCGATGTCTTTATATACCGTTTCCTCAAACAGTTGGTACTCCGGATACTGGAACACCATACCGACCTCAAAACGGACCTTGCGGATCTCCTTTGGGTTCTCCCAAATATCACGGCCATCTAATAAAACCCGACCGGAATCCGGCTTTAGAAGACCGTTTAGCAACTGCACAAAACTGGATTTGCCCGATCCGGTATGACCGATAACGCCGACAAACTCACCCTCCTCGATGCTGACAGATACATCGTGGAGAGCTTCCCGTTCGAACGGTGTTCCGGCGGAATACCGCAATGTGCAGTTTTCTGTTTTAATTAAAGCCATTGGGTTTCTCTTCCTTTATAACAATACCGATAACGCCTCGACACATTCATCGATCGTTAAAACGTCGTCCGGCAGATCGATTCCCGCTTGCCGCAACACATGACAAAGCTCTGTCGGCTGAGGTACGTCCAATTCCAATTCACGTAACGTATCCACTTTTGAAAACACCTCGTGCGGTGTACCGTCAATCTCTATTTTACCGTTTTCCATTACCACAACACGGTCAGCCAACACTGCCTCTTCCATGTAATGGGTGATTAAGACGATTGTGATGCCTTCTTCACGGTTCAAGCGGCAGATGGTGTCAATAACCTCTTTTCTGCCGCGGGGATCCAGCATAGCAGTCGGTTCATCCAACACAATACATTCCGGTTGCATTGCCAATACACCGGCAATTGCCACACGCTGTTTCTGACCGCCCGACAATTTGTGGGCTGCGTGTCCGCGGTACTCATACATACCGACTGCCTTGAGAGCCGCGTCCACACGTTCGCGGATCTCGTCGGGATCGACCCCTAAATTTTCGGGACCAAAGGCCACGTCCTCTTCCACGATCGTAGAAACCAACTGATTATCCGGGTTTTGCAACACCATTCCCACCGTACTGCGTATATCATAGCGTTTATCCTCGTCCGCCGTGGAGATACCTTTAATAAGTACGGCACCGCCAAGCGGCAACAACAGCGCGTTAAAATGCTTGGCAAGCGTGGATTTTCCGCAACCGTTATGTCCAAGCAAGGCAATAAACTGACCGCGCGGAACGGTCAGATCGACGCCATCCAGCACAACGGCGGCATCCGGCTGTTCTTCCCACTCTTCATACCGAAAACGAAGGGAATCCACCGAAATCATATTCATACGCTGTCACCTGCTTTCCACATAGCGGTAGCTCCGCAGGGCAAAACTAACCCACTTTGTGTGACCGGAAGACCGATCTCATCCGCAGAAGTGTTCCCGCCGAATCGCGGAACGATCAAAGAGCCCAACATATATTGCATCACCGACGGAGACAGGCCCGTAGTGTACGAATTGACAAGGAAAAAAAGCGGGTTATCCGACAACAGAGACACGCATTCGCGTACCAAACCGTAAATCTGCTCTTCCAATTTCCAAACCTCGCCGTTCGGGCCGCGCCCGTAAGACGGCGGATCCATCAAAATTGCATCGTACGTATTACCGCGCCGTTGTTCGCGCTGAACGAATTTCCCGCAATCGTCAACCAACCAACGCATGGGACGGTCAACCAAACCGGAGGAAACGGCATTCTCACGCCCCCACGCGACCATTCCTTTGGAAGCATCCACGTGCGTCACGTGTGCCCCCGCCGCAACACACGCAAGTGTCGCGGCACCGGTGTATCCAAACAGATTAAGCACCCGAATGGGACGGTTTGCGGCGCGGATCATGGTTGCCATCGCATCCCAGTTGACCGCCTGCTCCGGAAACAAGCCGGTATGCTTGAAACCCATCGGTTTTAAGCGAAAGCGCAAACCACTTACAGCAGGCGAATCGTAACCGATCTCCCACACGTCCGGCAACAGTTTATAGGTTTCCCAATGGCCGCCGCCCGTGTGTGACCGATGATACCGCGCTTGCGCCGCTTTCCACAGCGGATGCCTGCGACCGGTACTCCACAAGATCTGAGGATCCGGACGAATCAAAAGGCAGTTTCCCCACCGCTCCAAACGCTCGCCGTCGGTTGCATCTAACAATTCGTAGTCTTTCCAGTTTTTCGCTGTTCTCATAGGAAAATCCTTTACACGTCAAAGGTAGTCTGATGGGCAATTCCCAAATGTGCATACGCCGCCGGCAACACCACACGGCCGCGCGGCGTGCGGTTGATAAAGCCAAGCTGAAGCAAATACGGCTCGTACACATCTTCGATGGTGACGGCTTCTTCGCCGATCACCGCCGCCAACGTGTCCAATCCTACCGGTCCGCCGTTATAATGCTGGATCATCGCCATCAGCATGCGACGATCTACCATATCCAGGCCTAATTCGTCCACTTCCAGTTTATCCAAAGCCGTTTGCGCGACAGCGGCGTCAATGCCGCCGCCCGTCATAACCTGGGCGAAATCGCGAACGCGTTTGAGCAAACGGTTGGCAATACGCGGCGTCCCACGCGAACGGGAGGCAATTTCCAATGCACCGTCGCGGTCACAAGCAATTCCCAAAATGCCCGCACTGCGTGCAACGATCTTGGCAAGTTCCTCCGGCGTGTACATCTCCAAACGGCACACCACACCAAAACGATCACGCAACGGCGCCGACAGCTGACCGGCGCGCGTTGTCGCGCCGATCAAAGTAAACTTCGGCAACGGCAGATGAATGGACGAGGCACCCTGCCCCTTGCCGTTGATAATGTCGATCGAAAAATCTTCCATCGCCGGATAGAGAATTTCCTCAACCGTACGCGGCAGACGGTGAATCTCATCAATGAACAGTACGTCACCTTGATCGAGATTCGTAAGCAGTGCCGCTAAATCGCCGGCGCGTTCCAATGCCGGTCCCGAGGTGATACGGATATTCACACCAAGCTCGTGTGCAATGATGGCAGACAACGTTGTTTTACCAAGTCCCGGAGGGCCGTAGAGCAACACGTGATCCAAAGAATCACCGCGCAATTTGGCAGCATTGATGAATACGGACAGATTGTCCTTCACCTTTTCCTGCCCCACATACTCCGAAAGGGTGCGCGGACGAAGCGGGTTATCCCCCTCATCTTCCGGCAGATACTCGGTAGACATCATGCGATTTTCGTAATCCATTTCCTGCACGGCTCATCACCTCCTGCCAAGCGCACGCAACGCTTGCCGTACCATTTCTTCAACAGACAGTTCACTGTCCAATTTCGCAACAGCCGCTGACGCTTCACCGGCGCTGAAGCCGAGCATCGTCAACGCACCGACCGCCTCTGCGGCATTGCCGGATGCGTTAAAGCCGCCGACCGGCTTACCCACATCCGGAACTATACCGTCGGTTGCAGAGGGCAATCCGAATTTATCTTTAAGTTCCAGCGTGATACGCTGTGCAAGTTTGGGACCGACGCCCTGCGCACGGGTAAGCGCCTTATAGTCACCGCTTGCAACGGCAAGTGCCACACGCTCGGGAGAAAGCTCCGACAAAATGGCAAGTCCCGCTTTCGGTCCGACACCGTTGACAGAAGTCAGTAATTTGAAGCACGCAAGTTCACCGTTATCGGCGAAGCCAAACAACTCCACCGCATCCTCACGAACGTTCAGAATCGTGTACAGCATGACCTCCGTACCGACTTGCGGCAGCTGGCGCGCCGTATTAAGTGTGATAAAGCATTGATAGCCGACACCGCCGCATTCCACAACAGCGAGATTCATCTCGCGATGGATGAGTGTTCCTCTCAAGCTGTAAAGCATGCCGTTACCGTCCTTTCATGATGCGAAGTTTAAGAGCTGTTCCGCCGGTCTGTGCGTGACAAATGGCGATCGCCAGAGCGTCAGCCGTGTCGTCCGGCTTGGGCACGGTTTGCAAGCGAAGCAAACGCCTCGTCATCTCCATGACCTGCGGTTTCTGCGCTTGTCCAAACCCCGTCACCGCGCTTTTCACCTGCAGCGGTGTGTATTCAAAAACCGGAACACCGCAACGCTGTGCCGCAAGCAGAATGACACCGCGCGCTTCCGCCACCTCGATTGCGGTCTTTTGGTTGTTCTGAAAATACAGCTTTTCAATCCCCATCGCATCCGGTTTATACTGTGTGAGTATAGCAGTAAGCTGTTCGTATATTTCATCCAGACGCTGTAAAAACGGCGTACCCGCCTCGGTGGTAACGGCTCCGAAATCCTGTGCATGAAAGCGTCCGCCTTCGTATTGTATGACGCCCCAGCCGATAATTGCATAACCGGGGTCGATTCCTAATATCCGCAACCGATCACCACCCTTTTCGATATTCTGATAAGTATAACATATTTTTAATCAAGTATCAATGCTTTCAGCGCATTTATTGCAGTTTTTGCCGCAGAATCCGTCTTTTCGGATTTAGGGTTGGACAGTCCCGCCTTTTCGCGTTCCTGATTCCACACGACGTGCAAGACACAACCGGCACGCAGCCCCAACGAAGCCGCCACGGTATACAAGGTCGCCGACTCCATTTCCGACGCCAAACAGCCGCCGCGCAGCCACGATTGCCACTTATTCTCTAACTCGTACGATACCGGAGACGCTTCCGGGGAGTGTTGTCCGTAAAAGGAATCCTTGCAGTGCACCACACCGGCATGGACGGTGTAGCCCGCGGCTTGTGCCGCACTCACCAGTGCATTGCAAACGCCAAGATCCGCCACTGCCGGAAATTCGATCGGCAAATATTCACGAGACGTGCCCTCGGCGCGGATCGCTCCGGTAGCCACGACCACGTCGCCGCCGCACACCTCAAGTGCCATACCGCCGCAGGTGCCGACACGGATCACAGTCTTCACCCCGCAACGCGATAATTCCTCAACACAAATCGCGGTAGAGGGACCGCCGATACCGTGCGAAGTAACCAACACGCGATGACCGGCAAGCGTGCCTGCCCACGTGGTATATTCACGATTGCTTACGACAAACTGCGGCTCATCCAACAGACGCGCAATGGATTCAACACGTCCCGGGTCGCCGGTGATAACCGCGTATTCCGCGCCTTCAGACGGCTTAAGTCCGATATGATACATCCGTTCTTCATTGAAGTTCATCATTGGGATTCCCCTTTGTTGCAAATCTATTTTTTATTATACCAGAAATTGGCTTGTCAGACAAGAAAAATCCTGCTATAATATGTAACAAATTTGTTAAAAGGATCGTCTTTATGAGCGCTCTTTCCGCCCATCGCATAAGTAAATATTTCGGTGACCGTTGCTTGTTTGACAAGCTGTCGTTCGACGTAGGCGAGCACGACCGTATCGGCTTGGTCGGCTCCAACGGTTCCGGAAAGACCACGCTGTTCCGTCTGTTGATCGGTGAGGAATCGACAGACAGCGGCGATATTTTGTTGTCCAAAAACACCCGTATCGGCTATTTAGAACAGCACACGTTGCAAAATGAGAACATCACGGTATGGGAAGCGGTAGAACGTATCTTTGAGCCGATCCGCCGCATAGAAAGCGAACTTACCGAATTGGGTGAAAAATTGAACGCCGTTGTTGAGGTGCCCGCCGAGTGGTTGGATCGTCAGCAACGACTGCAGGAAGCATTTGAGGCAGGAGGCGGTCTGTATTACAAAAGCCGTATTGCTTCTACCCTAACCGGCCTCGGCTTTACGAACGAACAATTCTCACAACCGGTATCCACACTCAGCGGCGGACAACGTTCCAAAATCGCTATGGGCTGTTTACTGTTATCGGACGCTAACCTGCTGTTGTTGGACGAGCCCACAAACCATTTGGACATCCCTTCGGTGGAGTGGCTGGAGGGCTTTTTGCGCTCTTATGCGGGTGCCGCCATCATCATTTCACACGATCGGTATTTTTTAGATAAAGTCACCACCCGCACGATGGAGATCACGCAGGGGACGGTATACGCCACCAACGGGAATTACACCGCCCATAAAGAAAAGCGTGAACACGATAAAGAGGTCGCGATACATCAACATAAAACGGTAGAACGACAGATCAAAAAGCTCGAAGACAATATCGCCCTCCTCAAGCGTTGGAATCGTGAAAAATCCATTCGTGCCGCCGAAAGCCGTGAAAAACGCTTGGAGCGGCTCAAAGAACAGCAAGTGCAGGTCGAACAGACAGAACACACCATCCGTTTCGGCTTTACCGCCGATACCGTCAGCGGTAACGACGTGCTGGAAGCAGGCGAACTGTCCATGGGCTTTTCCTCCCCACTGTTTTCTAACGTAAACTTTGGACTGCGGCGCGGCGAACGTGTTTTTCTTATCGGCCCGAACGGCTGCGGAAAAACCACGTTGCTGAAGCTCGTCACAGGGGAACTGAAACCGCGTTCCGGATATCTTCGCTTGGGCTCAAAAGTATCCATCGGGTATTACGATCAGATACAATCTCAATTATCGTACGATAAAACGGCGATCGATCAGTTGTGGGACGATTACCCCGAACTGACCCAAACGGAGATCCGCAACGCGCTTGCCGCTTTCCTCTTTTACGGCGACGAGGTGTTCAAACCGGTATCGGCGCTCAGCGGCGGCGAACGCGCCCGCTTATTGCTGCTGCGGCTGATGTTGGCACACGATAACCTCTTGTTACTGGACGAACCGACCAACCATCTGGATATTGCCTCACGCGAGGCATTGGAGGCGGCTTTGGAGGACTATGACGGTACGCTGTTGATCGTGTCGCACGACCGTTATTTTATCAACCGCATGGCAACGCGTATCTTGCACATGACACCAAACGGATGCGAGAGTTACATGGGTAATTACGATGACTATACAGAGCGTTGTACAGTTTTGAAAAGCACCTCTTCCACGGCGGATAAACCGGTAAAGGAAAACGCTTACAAACTCCGCAAAGAGCAAGAATCTCAAAAGCGCAAACTGACAACGAAGGTGCGCCGATGCGAAGAAGACATCACAGCCAAAGAAGCGTTAATTGCCGCGTTACAGCAACAATTGGATCAACCGGAGATTGCGGCACAGTACGAGGAGGTTGTGCGTATCTCCGCAGAGTTGGAACAGCATAACCGGGAGTTGAACGAACTGTTCACCCGTTGGGAAAGTGCTCAAGCAGCACTCGAAAGCATGATATAATAAAAATCCCCCCGCATAGCGGGGGGTATTTCATTTTCGGGCATAGCCCTATGTGATACTGGCTGCGCACAAGTGCGCTTTTTATTGGCCTGCCAGCCACGCACCGATTATTTACTACCCGTAAACGGGTTCCGCGGGTCGAACAAACTTAATTGATCGCTTTCTGCATCTCTTTTCAATTGATCTGCTATATATTCTTTAATTGCTTTGGTGTTCTTCCCCGCGGTATCAACGTAGTATCCCTTGCACCAAAATTCGCGATTTCGGTATGCAAATTTCATGTTGCCCCATTTCTGGAATATCATCATTGCACTTTTGCCTTTCAAATATCCCATAAATCCCGAAACGCTCATTTTGGGCGGGATACTCACCAACATATGTATATGATCCGGGCACACTTCTCCCTCTATGATTTCTACCCCTTTCCATTGACATAGTTGGCGCAACATCTCTCGTATTTCCAGGCGTTTTTCTTCGAAAAACACTTTTCGTCTGTACTTTGGAGCAAACACTATGTGATACTTGCAATTCCATTTTGTGTGTGCTAAACTACTCGTGTCGATGGCTTCTTTTTTCATTGACTTTTCCTCCGATTGTGTTTTGTGTTTGTGACTGGCAGGTCACTTCTATCTTAACACAATCGGAGGATTTTTCATCGGTAAACCTCTTTTGAACCACGCGACTATCGCGTGGTTTTCGTTTACAA
>JAZNRA010000069.1:0-13436 GCA_045590415.1 Acutalibacteraceae bacterium
TCAAGCGAAACGCTCTTTGACCGTTACAAACGGCAGCATCCCTGCTGTCCCGAATGCGATACGGTGTTAGCCCCCGACTCGCTGTATTGCCCCCATTGTGGGACAAAGCTGAAAATAAACAAAGAATTATGAAAATGGGGGTACTATGTTCTGCAATCGGAAATGCGATAACATTTCCGTTCTATAAAAGGACAATTTCGAAAACCCGGATTGGAGGAAAACGCCATGTTGAAAAGACCTTTATGCTTGCTTTTGTGCTTATTGCTCGTCATGCCGAGTTTAACCCTCGGAATGACTGTTTCCGCTTCGGAAAGAGAGGACGGAACGGGATCGAGACCGAAATACGTTACCGTAACAAACCAAAGGGAACTGATCGACGCTCTGACCGAAGAAGGAGAGGAAAGGGTCTTTATTCAGATCGGCGCCGATATAGAGGGAGAGCAGTACTATGCATTCGGTCCGATCAGTGTGAATGGCTATAAGACCGTCGATCTGAACGGTCATAAGATCCGATCCAAGTTGTTTTTTAACGACGGGAGCGAGAATCGCAGTCTGTTTGTCATCGAGGCGGGAGCGTCGCTGACACTGAACGATTCCGTCGGAGGCGGCGAGATCATCCACGACAGATTCATTCCCGCCATGGGCGAAACGAATGCGTATTCCGACATTTTTCTCAGCCGCCCGTTGACGGTGTTTGACGTATACGGCGTTTTGACCGTGAATGCGGGTGAAATCACGGCGGGACATTACGAGAGCGAGTATTATACCTATACCGACGGCTATATCTATGCGGACAGCAGTCCGTCTCCGGGAACCGTCAACTCGATCACGCCCGGTAATGCGGTCGTCGTAAAGAGCGGCGGGCGTTTTGTTTCCAACGGCGGCGAGTATTACGGGCGCGGTTTTACGATCGACGACGAGGGTCAGAAGGATTCAGCATGTGCGGCGGTTAAACTGTTGAGAGGCGCCGAAGCGGTGATATACGCCGGAGATTTTTACGGCAAGAGTTGTGCCGACGTTTTTTCGGTAGGTGACCGGGTCGATCTTACCGTTTACGCGGGCAATTTTTATGCACGCTACGATAACCGCGTTACCGTTGATAAGGCAAACGGCGTCGCCGCCTACGTCAATGTGGATTGCGGCAGGATCGGGATCCCGCTGTACGCGTTCAACCATGAAAAAAAGGATTACACGCATATCTTTGTTGATTCGACGGAACATTACTATGATTTTACCGATTATTCCGCAAGCGACGCGGCGGTGTTTCTGAATCTCGGTTCAAGCGGGACCGGTATCGACGTGAGGGTCGAAACGCTGACGGGAAGCGGAACGAAGGCTTCTCCGTATCGGATCAAACACGTTTCGGATCTGAAAACGATCCTGCGGCAGACGGGGTCGTCAAAGCGTTATCTCCGACTTGAGGACGACCTGAGTGATTTTATCGACACCTTTACCGTAAAGGGCGACGCCGTTCTGGATCTGAACGGACATACGATAAAAGAACGGCTTGATTTCGGCATCGCGTTATCCTCGGATGCCCTTTTCAGCGTGGAAAGCGGCGCAAACCTTACCGTTGACGATTCCGTCGGCGGCGGCGAGATCATCTTTGACAGACGTATCCCGAGTATGGGGGAAACGAACGAGCAGACGGGGATTTTTCTCGACCGTGCGCTGACGGTGTTCAACGTGCAGGGGATCTTGACCGTGAACGGCGGCGAGATCACGGCGGGGCATTATGAAAGCGAGTATTACACATACACGAAAAAATACAATACCGGCGGCAGCACAAGCGCGGGAACGGTCAATTCGATCACGCCCGGAAACGCGGTCGTTGTGCGTGACGGAGGGCGCTTTACTTCCAACGGCGGCGAATACTACGGGCGCGGCTTTACGATCGACGACAACGGTGAAAAAGAGACCGTCTGCGCGGCGGTATGTCTTTGCAACGGCGCGGTGGCGATCGTCAACGCCGGCGACTTCTACGGCAAGAGTTGTGCCGACGTGTTTTCCGTCGCGTGGGGTGCGAATGCCTCTATCAATTTCGGCTACTTTGAGGCGCAGTACGATAATCGGATCACCGTTGATAAGTTGAACGGTACCGCCTATTATGTCAACGTGGACTGCGGCCGGATCGGGCTCCCTCTGCGCTCTTTCTCCCATACAGGCGCGGACAGAAGAGTGATCAAAATCGGTCCGGATCAGTATCCCTTCTCGCTTGATTTTACGACGTCTCAGAGCAACGAGTTTGAAAATCTCGGCTCCGAAGGAATCGGCGCCGACGTCACCGTTTCGGTTCAGGAGAACGGCGCCTCACGGATCGTGCGCGAGGACGGGATCGACGCGGGACTTACCTACAGTCCGACCGATCACTTTGAACTGATCAACGATAACGCGCAATATTACAGTGAAAGCTTTGCGCCGCTGCCGGATGCTCCGTACCACGTTATGAGTTATTACTGGAAGGTCACGCGGCTCGGCGGTAACGGCTGGGAAGACGTTTCCTACGCGCCCGGTGCGCCTGTTTCCAATAACTACTATCTCACCGACACAAACCGCCTTGACCTTTACGCGCTGGCGCGGAATCTGCGCGGCGGTATGACGCAGGGCTCGACCTACCGGATCGAAGCTCACGCCTCCGAATACTGGAAACCCGCTGACGAAGTCATTTACACTGTCAGCGACGACGTGATCGAGATCGACTGCGTGTACGAGCGGATCGGCAATATCTCCCTGCCGGACGACGTGACAGGAATCATTTGGCCGGAGCACGGCAAAAATCCGGTCAATCTGAGTATCGAACAGGAAGCGTTCACCGCGGCATTTACCTTTGAAGAACAAAAAGCAGGCGGCACGCGCTATACGCCTATGTCGGAGCGCAGTACGTTTTCGCGCGGCGGCAGTTACCGCTTAAAGGTTCAGATCACGCCCAAGCCGTACTACCGGGTCGACGCCGAGCACAGCCTGACTGTCGGAGGAAAAACGGCGACTGAACTCACCGTAAGCGGCGGTGTGCTGACCGGATATATCGTCCCGCTCGACGTTCTCCCTTCTAAGATCTTATCGATCCCGGTACGGGGTGACATTTCCGTCGGCGTCGAACTCTCGGCGGCGTCGCCGCTGAACTCTCCGATTTCCGGCGTGAAGGTTTCCACGGTGTGGTACAAGGACGGATCGGCCTATACCGGCACGTCAACGCCTGGCGAATACCGTGCGCTCGTCACCGTCACGGCGCAGGATCCGTACGTTTTCACGGACGCGACTATCGTCACGGTCATGGGAAAAATGTATCCGATCACAAATCTTTCTCCGGACGGTCTTTCGGGATCGGTTCTGACCGATCCGCAGTACGTGGGATGCGATCACAGCAAAAACACGAACGGGGTTACCTATGATTCGGAATACCACTATCGGATCTGCTCCATCTGCGGCGAAGAGTTTGAACACGCCGCGCACACCTTCGGAAATTGGAGCCATCAGGGAGGCGAAGATGTCCGGACATGCAGCGTCTGTTCTTATCAGGAGACGGTGAGCAACGGAAGAAGTGAAGTGCCCTACATCCGCCTTACCGGGAAAACTCCGAAAATCGGCGATACGCTTCCCGTGCTTGCCATCTGTGAAGAAGACCGGAAGTACGGCTCGATGGAGAATGAAACAGAATGGTATATCGACGAACTGAACTACAAGAACCGGGTTTCTGCCGACACGGTCATGGAAGACGGACACGTGTATTTGGCATTTCTTAAATTCAATGTCAGTAACGGCTATTTTTTCACCGATGATACCGAGGTCTCGACGCTCGATCTTTTGGCGTCCACGAGGGAGAATGTATACGGTTCATGGAATCATATCGAAGCGGTGCTTGCCTTCACACCGCGGGCCTATGCCGCCGGTCATTTCACACTCGCTCCTATGGTGGCGGGTCAAACGTACGGCGAATTTCTCTCGGGCTTTGACGCGGATATCGACGGCGTTCGCGATGCGCTCACGGTGGCGGTTTACCAAAACGGTTCTTTGCAAGCGGCTCTCGTTTATAACTATGCGTCCGATTCATGGTGGATCGCTTCGGGCAGCGTTGATGAATTCATGGCGCGCCCGATGGATCCGGAGGCGGAATACAAACTTCTGTTAACGCTTGCGGAAACGGGCAAATACTTCCGCGAAGAGGACGTTCGGGTGGATAATCCCGTCGCGGCGGCGTCTTTCAGCGTTGCCGGCGGCAACCTCGGCTGCACCGTAACGGCGTATTACCGCCTGTGCCCGATTGAAATTGAGGCGGCTTCAATCACGCTGCAGAACAATCTGAAAGAAAACTTTTATATAGAAAAAGAATCCATTACCGAAGGCGGATATACGGATCTTCACGCCGCTTTTGAAATAAACGGTAAAACGGTGACGGCCAGCCAGTTCAGCGAAGTCACCTCCGAAGGAAAGACCTATTACGTATTCAGTCTCCCCGACATTGCGCCGAATCAGATGAACGACACCGTCAAGGTGACGCTTCACGCGGTGAAGGACGGAAAGGAATACGTCAGCGCACCGACCGAGTACAGCGCTGCGGAGTACTGCTATTCCATGCTTAAAAAAACAGACGACGCCGAACTTCGAACACTGCTTGTGAATCTCTTGGATTACGGAGCGGCGGCGCAGCACTACACCGGATATAAGACAGGCGATCTTGCCAACGCAAAACTCACCGAAGAACAGCGCGCGTGGGGTACGGCAACGGATCCGGCCTTAACTTCGGTCAAGAATATTGCTTATCAAGCGGTGGAATCGCCTTTTGTCGTCTGGAAAGGCGTATCCCTCAGACTGGGAGATTCCATCACCATGCAATTCGTGTTCACGGCGGCGAGCACCGACGGGATCACGGTTCGGTTCGAAAATGCGGGCGGAACCATGCTCAAAGAGATCACGGCAGAGGATCTGACCGCGTCCGGCGGGTATTATATCGCGTCGTACAGCGGCATCACCGCCGGACAGATGAGCGAAACCGTTTTGGTCACGGCGTATAACGGAGATACAGCGATCAGCAACACGGTCTCTTACAGCATCGAATCCTACGCATACGCCAAGCAGAACGACGCCGACGCGTCGCTTGCAGCGTTGGTCCGCGCTATGATGAAGTATGGCAATGCGGCGAAAACGTACGGAAAATGACGGAAATATGACGATAAGGCTCAGATCATTTCATAAACCAAAAATAAACGAGATTACGGGGGCAACTATATGAAAAAGTGCAAAAAATATGGGCTTCGACTGCTCAGCATGCTTTTGGCGATCATGATGATCGTATCGGCTGTTCCGATGTCTGTCTTTGCGGTAGATATCGGTGACGGCGGAGTTGGTTACGATGGCGAACAAGGCAATACCATCGGGATCAATACCGGCACAAGAGGATTAGGGTCGACAACCTTCGTCGCTCCGGTCTCTTCGCTCACGGCGGGCGCTTATCAGATCAAAATGGGCGGCGCCGGCTCCGTCAGCGCTGAGCCTGTGACGAACGTACAATGGAACAGCACCTCCGATTCCGGCGTGAAATTCTACTACTACTTGACGGACAGTGTCGGAATGGAGTTTTCCAACAATGCGTACGCGAGCGGCGTCTCTTTGCCGAGCGAATGCGGCACGGTATCCTACAGTTTTGTCTATTACTTTGAGAATCCGGCGGAGAAGGGCAAATCTCTTTCCAACGTCGTGCCGGTCGGTATGACACGGTCCGCGTGGCTTACCGCCTTGTCGGATTATGAGAAGGATCCCTCTCATTTCAGTGACGGATCGCTTGATTATACCGAGTTGTTTCAAACGCAGCTGACATGGGTCGATGCGTCGAATACCACACTGCCTCTCGCTTATTCCATGGGCGGCGACGGCTCCATTGTGTACGAGCCGCATTACTACTCCGTTTTTGTCAAATGGGAGTTGGACGGCTCCGATCCGTTTATCAGCACCGATAACAGCGTCGTCTACGTCCATGACGGCTCGTCCGGCGGCGGCACCGGCGGCGGAACAGGTGCCGGCGGTGACGGCGGGGGAGGAACAGGTGGCACTTCCACCGGTTTTGTCGCGCCTGTATCGTCGGTCATAGCCAATCCCTATCAGACGGGGAACGGCTCCACGGTCGCAGTGGACGATGTGGAGCTTGTGAACCACGCCGATCCCGGTGTTGATTTCTTCTATACCGCGGTCGACTCCGTTGGCGGAACCTTCGGCGGCGCTCCCTGGAACACGCCTCTCGGCGAACAGGACGGCGTGATCCAGTATGCTTTTGTATATGCCGACTCGCTTCCTCAATACAGAACGATCCGCTCCTTTACCCCGGTAGGCACCTCGCCTTCCGCGTGGCAGACGGCGGTTTCAAATTATGAAAATCAGCAGATGAGTGCCGGCGGTGGCGGCGCAGGCGGCGGGGGAGGAGTCGTCGAGTTCGACTATTCCGATCTGCTCGCTACGCTGAACTGGACCTCCGCGTCGAACAGCCGCCTCTCGGTCTATTCCGATGAAGCGGTGTACGGCGTACCCTCCGGCGACGGAAGTCTGCACTATTCCGACCGTTATTACAGCGTGTTCGTGCGCTGGGTCAAGGACGGCGTTGCCGTTTACAACACAACGGGCAGCGGCACGGTCTTTTTCCATGAAAAGGCGCCGGATATTATCACGGCGCCGATCTCGAACGCTTCCGCCGAGGCGAAACTGACTTCGACCGGTCAATCGCCGCAGGGCGGTACGGTCATTCTGCCGCGGAATCCGGTTGAAACAGGCGTTGAATTCCGCTATTCCGTCACCGACGCCAACAATATCGTCTGGTCTGACGTTCCCGGGGCGAACTATAAACCCCTTACCGGCTCGAATGCCGTGGTGGAATATCTGTGGACCTATACCGACGGCATTTACGGCCTGGCACCCATCGGCACGGATGCGTCTGTCTGGCAGACCACCGTCAACAATTATGAAAACAACTGGTATACCCAGAATCCCAGAATGCCGGTGGATTATTCCGATCTGGTGATCGATCTGCCGGGCTGGACGACAAACCCCGTTCTGCCGCTGTTCGATGACGCGGCTGTCTACGGCGCAGGGAACGGCACCGCGGGGCAGTATACCCCTCGTTACTATTCCTGCATGGTGCGGGTTCGTTTCACTGATGACTCCGGCTATCGCAAGGCGTTCCATTACGTCTCCGGGACCGTGTATCTCAAATACGGCAACCTGGGTGAGTTGAATCCTCCGATCCATCTTAATGCTCTTGAACCCAAGGAGTACAATCCGTCTTACTATTCGTGGTCCGTCACGTCGGCGTCGAGCGGAGCCGCGGGTATCGACACCTATACGCCGGTCACCTATGCCTACGACCTGACCGACAGTCTCGGCCAGCGCTACGCTTATCCCTCCGGCTCCTACACCGCCGTTCCGTATCCGGCGACGGTCAGTTACCTCTGGACGTGGATCGACGAGACCCAGGTCACCTGGCCCCGCACCGCGCAGATTCCCATCGGCATGACCGCCGAAGCGTGGGCGGCGATGACGGAGGGCAAGAGCGAATTTGAGATCAAACAGATCCTCGCAGCTCTCCCCGGCTGGACGACCGATCCGCGGCTCCCGATCTTTTCCGACGGCGCGCGCGACGGCGTATCGTCCACCGATACGTATTCCACGAAGTACTACGGCTGTTATTTGCGCGTGTCGGTTCCGGGCTTTAACGACCTGTATTTCCTTGACGCCCGCACGGTCCGGGTCGCGGCCATGGCGCCGAGCACCTCTGCCACGATAAAAGACCGGGTGTATAACATCTATGAAGCCCACTACGATTATTACGATGTGGTTGTCGGACACTCGGCCGTTGCCAACAGCGCGGGTGTAAGTTACCAGTGGTACGAGTGCGCCGATGCAAACGACACCTACGGCGTGCCGATCGCGGGCGCAAATACCTATACCTACCGGGTCAATTTCGGCAACGAATGCTTTGACCGATATCTTTACATGAAGTGTTCGTATACCACACCGTCGGGCACTCCGGTCGTGTGGCAGACCAATACGGCGCATTTCGGCCTGACCGACGCACCGGTCGCGGATGTGCGCGCCAACGCCGGACTGAACTATTACGGCGGCGGCGGGAACGAATCTTACATCGGCGGCGATTCCTATTTCAGCGGCAATTACGAAGGTTTGTGGCGTCCGAGCGGGTTTACCGATTACTCAAAATATTATCAGACCGTCGGTTCGGTCGGCTGCCTTTCTGGCTATGTGAACATTTACGGCGAATGTGACCGTTTGGAGTATCAATGGCTTGTCGGCGACAGCGCGGACAATGTCAACACGCCGATCGGCGACCGTCAGGTCGTCTCCGACCCTTGCCTGTATATGAATCAGCAAAGCGAGCACCTGTACGGCGCCACTGTTGCAAGCTCCCGCCGGATGGCGATCGAGTTGCCATGCCCCTCCAATGTGGTCGGGACCAAATATTACCGTCTTATGGTCTATTGCGTCAGCCCGAACAACAACTCCTACACCAGCTACAGCGACACATTTTGTGTGGAGACCTGGCCGGTATCCCGTCGGGATGAGATGTTTACGGTCACGCCCGAGGGCGAAGTGAACCGCTACCTCGGATTTGAGACCGAGCTTGTCATCCCCTCGGTGATCAGCGGCGTGCAGGTCACCAAGATCGGTTGCTTCAACGATTTCAATACCGTTGTCGGTCCGCAGAGGATCGTCATCCCCGAGGGCGTCACCGAGATCGCGGACAAAGCTTTCTACGGGCTTGTGTCCCTGACCGAGGTCGTTCTTCCCTCGACCTTGCGGTCGATCGGGGAAAAAGCGTTCTGGCGCTGTGGGCTTGCCTCTCTTACGATCCCCAACGGCGTGGAGGTCATCCACATGGAGGCCTTCAAAGAGGCGTTTGTCAACACGGCGGAGGTCACCGTCAATGCCGACGGCGTACTCATCAACCGCGGTGCGTTCGCAGGTGCGAAAATGAAAAAATTCGTCCTCAATATGTCGGTTTCGCCCACACTTGGCGCTATGGTGGATGTACCGAGCGTGATCAACGGGGATTCCTACCGCGGTTCCTTCGACGGCTGCGAGAATCTGTATTTCTTCGCGTTCCCTCAGAACTGCTCCGTGATCGTCAATGAAGAGTGGCCCTCGATGATGATCTATAACTGCCCGAACCTGGTCTGGATCGAAAACCCGCAGAACAACGACTTTACCAATCATCCCGGTGCCAAGGCTCCGGGGATCGACTCTTGCCTTGCGAAATGCCTGATCTATGAAAACGCCGTCCGTTTCGGCGACTGGATCTGCCTTCCCGACTACGACGTCATCGACAATCCCAGCCCTCATCTGGACATCCATCCGTCGATCTCCGGCACCCCGAACGAGGGCTGGTGCGTGGTGAAAAAACTTTACAGCACCGAAAGGATCGTCACCCTTCCCTCGGAACTGGGCGGGAAACCCGTGACCGGCTGGGGCGGGGGACTGCATTATGCCGGCGGCGGCCGCGTCCTGGACAACGTCGTGTATCTCAACTCGATTACCGGCGCCATGGATCGTGCTTACTGGCACATCGATCTGACCGACACCCCCGAAACGCTGACGCAGGTCATCCTGCCGTCCACGCTGCGCAACATCAGCGAAAACTGCTGTATCGGTTATACTTCTCTCACCTCGGTCAATTTCGAGGACTGCCCGAATCTGAAAAAGATCGGCAACTCGGCATTTGAGAACACGCCCCTTACCGGCGCTGTGACCATGCCCGGCACGCACAAGAGTTATATCGGTCTCTCCGCGTTCCAGGGCACCGCGGTCACCGAAGCCAATCTTGAGAACACGATCCTGTTCCCCAACGCCTTCACCTTCTGCTTGGAACTGGAAACGGTGACCGGAAACTGGAAAACGTCCACCCTGCACAACATCCCGACCCTTTGCAATTATGTTTCCTACGCATCTACTTCGGACACTTTCTGTGCGTATTTCTGGCTTGCCCCCGCGTTCTCGGGCGCCTTCAACTATTACAGCTGCGGGGGCACCGTTATCACCGATGAGAATGCGGATTATTACAACAGTCTTTCCCTCTGGAAAGGCGGCGACGGCGTATTCCGTATGTACAAAACCGGCAACTACTGGTATTCCGGCACGCCGGATAACGCCACCCTCCGCGCTTATGTCGGCTTTGACGACACCGAGATCGTGTACCCCGAAATGATCTATAATCTGGATCAGAAACAGGCGTATCACATCCGAACCGTCAAGATCGACGACAGCGATATGAAGAATCTCTATACACTGACGGTCCAGCCGGGGATCGAGGTTCTCGACTGCACGCTCGGCCGCGTCACAGAAGTAATGCTTTCCGAAGGACTGCGCGATTTCAAAGCGTCATTTTCCACAAGCGGCTATCTGACCGAGCTTTCTATTCCCGCCTCCGTGGAGGAAGTCGCAGAATTCGCGTTCTGTGCCAATCAGACTTATGAGCGTGATTGGCCGAAGGCACGGGACAGTATTGAAAGCATCGTCTTCGCGCCGAATTCGCAGTGCAAGACCATAGGGAGATCCGCATTTAACAGTTTGCACGCTCTGACCGAGCTTGTTCTGCCGGATCATCTGGAAGTCATCGGCATGAGCGCGTTTTCAGGTACCGAAAATCTGACACATCTTGTGATCCCCGAAACGGTGCGGGTCATAGGGGGCTACGCCTTTGCCTCCTCCGGTATTGAAAGCATCGTGCTGCCTGCCGGACTCACCGGCATCGGCGAATACGCATTTGATCATTGTTCCAACCTTGCGTCGGTCACCTTCCCGACCTCTCTTGTAGAAATCGGCGAACGCGCCTTTTCTCACTGCGAAGCGCTGCCGTCGGTGACGCTGCCGAACAGCGTTCTCCTGATCGGCGAGGCCGCGTTTGAATACTGTTCGTCGCTGCAGAACGTCGTGCTTTCCGATTCGCTCAAGGTGATCCCGGTTGATTGCTTCCTCCACTGCGAAGCGCTTGAAACCGTGCATCTTCCGGCAAACTGCCTCGTGATCGATGACGGCGCGTTTTTGCACTGCGAGGCGCTGACCGATGTCACGATCCCCTTTGGCGTCACCCGGATCGGTATGGACGCCTTCTACGGCACCGGCATCCTTTCCCTGGATATTCCGGTGTCTGTCGATCACCTCGGAGCGGATTTCGTGGGAAACAGCAGTTCCAACAGCGCAAACTGGCCGGAGGTATACTTCTATTCTCACTCCGGCAAGCTTCCGATCTTTGAACCGGAACTCCGCTACCCCGGAACGAGTTACTGCTCGCTGAATATCAAGCGTATCTACGGCAACACCTCAAGCGGCGTGTACGGAATTGCGCAGCGGAACAACATTTCATTCTCCAACCTCGGCATTCCGGTGCAGTATGACAATTACCGTCTGATCCGTATCTGGAATGCAAATTTAGAAGCCGTTTCTTCCGACGATGTCCTCGAGATCCGCTGGTACGATGTGGATACGGGAGAATGGATCTTCGTGGGGAAATCCGTGGAGCTTCCCTCGGCGCTTGCGCGTATGGATCATACCGTGCGCTGCGATGTGACCTTCACGGCGGAATATCTGCTGGAGAACGTCACAGAGCAGAATGTGAGCTACACCTTCCTGCCGGGGACAAAGGAGATCAACATCAATCTCGCCGTCCGTCCGGAGGTCACCATCCGCTTCGCGCCGCCGATGAATTACTACGGCGCGAACTTCCTGCTCACGATCGAGCGCCCCGACGGCAACAGGTACTATTCCGTACCCAACAGCGAATATGAGTATAACGGCGTGGTTTACCCGACCGTTGAGATTGTCACCCCGTGGTTCCCTACCACGCTGACCTACTCTGCGGAAAACTTTGACACCTTGACGCTGACGGATATCGAGGGCGTATTGCCTACGCTTGACAGTGAAGAACGCGATCTCGGCGTCCTTCATCCGATCCCGAACGGCCCGCTGCTTCACTACCGGGTAAACTATCACGAGCCCGGCGAGACGGAGTTGTTCGATATCTACGAGAACTTTCCCGGCACGTATTCGCTTTACAATGTGACCAAGGACACGGACATCACTCCGTATCTGCGCTTTGTCGACGGCACGTTCATTACCCTTACGAACGACGCGATTGAGCCGGGAGACCTGCTGAGATTTGTACATACGCCCGCCAAGATCACGCAGTCATACGCTATGGAGCAGATCGAGTTTACCGTTCCCTGGGCGGACAGAAACGGAGAGCTGCAGACGGCACGCCTTGAATGCGGCATTGTCAGAGTGTCCGACAACGTCTCTTACGGTTACTTATTCGCCCCGGACGGCAGCCTGGTTGCAAAGGGAAAGAGAACCTATTCGGTTCTGCCCGGCGAGTACCGTCTGGTTGGCTTACGGAACAATTTATCGGTTTCCATCTCAAATTACAGCCAGATAGCCGATTTCGCATTACCGCCCGAAGCCCTGTTCGACACGGTCGTTACCGTGTCGTCCGGTGAGTCGGTCGAGGTTGCCATACCGCAACTTGCGATGATAACGCTTCCCACTTTCCAGGTCAGCACCTCCGCAGACAAAAAGGGTGCGAGCGGAGAATACGTCCCGCTGACGATCAACTTCAGCTTTGACAGTTCTCTTGCTCAATTGAATAAGTACGTCAAGATAAGCCACTCCTCCTCAAAATCGGCGGATCAAATGTTTCTCAATATCGGCGATAAGTACGCGTGGCCGGTCGGCGAAACGCTGATTGGGGACGCTAATGTGATGTTCAGTGAATTGATAATACCTGTTATTTCTTTCGAGGGATCGCTCGTTGTCTACGCCATGCAGGATACGTGGTATAGCTTTCAGCTTTGTGAGGGGCCCTATTCGTCCGGCATCAGTACGAGAAGCACGCCTGCGCTTGACGGAAATCTTTCCTACTGGTCAGTAGGCATTATGTCTTCCACGATTGCTTCCGGCGCGGACTTTGCCAGGGTTGACGTCTATCACCCGAAAAACGTTAGCACTCCTCACTATTTCCGCGCCTACAAAAACGGCAAGCTGATCGAAGAGCGTCCCGGCTGCGGCTACACCGCGTTGTTCACAGGCAATATCCCGGCCGGAACGATCGCCGTGCCGCTTCCCGCCGAGACGCTGGAAGATAAGCTCAACGTGGTCAAATATGATTTTACGGTCAGTACGTGCCCGGAGGATCCGGTAATCTTCACTTTCGGCGCAATTTCGTTTAAAGACGGGGCGGACGAAACGAATACCCGTGTCTTTGATTCGCAGACGGTCACGTTTTTCCCGGAGACCGTCGAAATACCCAACGCTGTCAAACTGCAGATCAACTGCACCAACAACAATTCGCTCCCGGGGCGCTCCCACACGTCCGGCACCGTGTTCCTTGACGGCAGCGAAGCAGATATCCCGCTTCAGTACGCGTTCTAAAGTCGGAGGCCAAGCGG
>JAZNRA010000070.1:0-9245 GCA_045590415.1 Acutalibacteraceae bacterium
GATCAAACCCGCGCACATCGTCGCCCTGCCAGCAATGCAGCGCAACCGGTACGCTTTTCAGTTTTTCGATTGCCGCATCGGTATCAACACCGAGTTTGGCGTATGCGGCTTTCGCTTGTAAGTACTCACTCATATCATTACCTCCTAATACGGGAGATCCCGTTTTACCTTTCTTACATTATACCATATATTTTCCAAAAAGCAATCAAAAAGAGAGCCGCTTTGCGGCTCTCTTATAAATCCTGCAAGTCAGCTGCCGGCAGATCGTTTTCGAGGTTATCGCGAGCGAGATCGTTATCGATGGTCGGATACACCTCTGAGATCGGCTTTTCTGCCGCCACGCGATAGACTTTTTCCGATTGCGAGGGCTTTTTTTGACGTTTTGCCATCCCTATCACCTCAAAAAATAGCGTTTCCTGCGTGGCAACGAGATATGCTTTCCTTTTTTATTTTTAAAAACGGATACGCCCTTTATCAATATCGTCGATCACTTTTGCAATAGCGTGCTCCTTGTTGGAAACCGTAATCAGATCGGCAGCGGCTTTTGCGCTCTTTGTGGCATTGGCGACCGCTACGCCTACACCCGCTCGCTTGATCATGGAAACGTCGTTATCGTAATCCCCGATCGCCAGCGTATTTCGCATGTCGATTTTGAGATACTCCGCCAACGCTTGCAAGCCGTCACCTTTATTGACATTTTTCGGCATCAGGTCAGAGAAGATATATTCCGACCTTATGATATCCACCTCCGCTGCTTTGGGGTGCTTCATTACCGCCTCGGATACTCTGTCCAAACACGCGCCATCCTCCGATGCAAAGATCACCTTAACAACCGGTTCCCCTGCTGTTTTAAACGTTCCGTATTGGTATTGCGTGTTCGTTCGTTCTCTGAATGCCTCGGTCACAATACAATCTTGCTGATAATAGATCCCGTTTTTTGTATTCAGTTGTATGCCCACTTGCGGGAATTGCTCGGCAACGTAGTCAAGAATTTCAGCGGCGGAATCCGGCAAGGTGACCAAACGTATAAATTCATTCTTCTCCCCATCAAACAAACCGGCTCCGTTAAAACAACCATATGGTACGTTTGGTTTCAACGTGTCGTAAAGTTCCGTCATGATCGCTTTTTGCCGTCCCGTTATGAACGTAAAAAAGCCACCTTCACTTTTAAAATACTCAATAGCCGCCACATTCTCTTTGGACACTTCTCGATCTTCGTTTAGCAAGGTCCCGTCAAGATCGGTGCATATCAACAAGTTTTTAAATTTTTTATTACTCATATATTGCCACCATATAATAATTTGTAAATTCAATCAGAGCCGAAGCGTGTTAAGGTCTCATTATAAAAGCTTGGTCCCGCTCTTTCTAGTTTGTGATGGAGTACACCCTAATTTCTTTGAAAACAAAGAAGAAAAATGTCGTTGATCAAAGAAACCGCATAGGTTGGCTATTTCGGCTATACTTTTATTTGTATCACGCAACAATTGAACCGATTTTTCTAAGCGCTTTTTTAATATATACTGATGAATGCTGATTCCTGTTCGCATCTTAAATATTTTGTTTAGATAGTAAGGGTGATAGTTTAATGCCTGCGCCAGTTCTTTGTTGCTTTGCATCGTACATAGATGATCGTTTATGAAGCTGAGTATTTGGTTGAATAGCTCTCGATTGATATCGATATTATACGTGGGTAAACAATAACACAAATACTGTAATTTAGCAGCCGCCTTTTCTTTACCGTACCGTTCATTGCCGTTATATTCTTGTTCAATCTCTAAAAAGATGCTTCGTAAATTGTACGCATTTTGAATGACAAAATAGGTTTTGAACAATTCGGG
Source organism: Acutalibacteraceae bacterium (assembly GCA_045590415.1). Taxonomy (GTDB): domain Bacteria; phylum Bacillota; class Clostridia; order Oscillospirales; family Acutalibacteraceae; genus RGIG3009. Next base: position 1,839 of record JAZNRA010000070.1, read on the forward strand.
AACGTCTCCGTTATGTGACGCAAGGGCCTTTTCAGGGCAAAACTCTTCCTCTGCTACCGTTGACGAAAGAGTAAATCGGTGAGGATGGGTTGTATCAAAATCAAAATTCAACGTAATGAATTTCAGCGTATCGTCAGTAGAACTGATCGGCAGATAGCGCGTGCCGGCGGGATAATAGCACAAAACGTTTTTCTTCAACTCATACGTTTCGTCACCGAGTTTAATTTCACCTGTGCCTTCCAAAATAAAAAGCATGCGGCAGTCATACGCCTTTGTAAAAAAACGATTGGGTAAGTATGAGGTGTCTGCGGCATAACGCAAATATAGTTCCATACCATCACCTAAATTTGTTTTTTGAACATTTTGATTTGATTTATGTATTGAGTCTAACACATAAAGCCCGTACAATCAAGCACGAGGAGTGTGTTTAATGGAATTATTTTCACAGATAATCGGTTTCGCAGGAGTTTCTATCAATCTGCTGATCTATCAACAGAAAACCCAAAAAAGAGTTTTGTTTTTCAAATTTATGTCCGATATTGCCTGGGCGGTGCATTATATATTGATCGGCGCATTCAGTGGTGCCGCTGTTGCGTGTGTCGGACTGTTGCGCGAAACCGTGTTTATATTTTCCCAAAAGCATCGCAAAAAATGGCTCGTGCTGTTTCTGTGTATTACGGTTGTATCCATTTATCTTACTTGGAAAAATTGGTTCAGCATCTTCCCTGCCATTGCCAGTTTTCTGTCGGTTATCAGTTTTTGGCAAAGAAGCCCTAAGCGGACACGCTTACTTGCTTTTCCGATATCGTTATGCATGTGTACGTACAGTATATCGAGCGGTTCGTGGGCGGGTGTTTGCAATGAACTGTTAACCATTTCATCAGCAACGATCGGTTTACTACGAAAGGAGATAAAAAAAGAGATGAAGACTACACAAACAAAAAAGCCATTCAGAGTAGGTGCTATCAACTGGGATTGCGCGGTGCCGGAGGATACGTTTTTTGGCTTTCACTCCGCAAAAAGCTTAAGTCCCAAACAGTTTCGTTATTGCACGCCGTACTATGCCCATATTGAAGGCGAGAATAAAATCAGCTACACCTACAAAACGCAGGAAGAATTTGACAAAGAACTGGAATATGCGATAGAAGCAGGTATAGACTATTTCGCTTATACGTGGTATACTGAGGAAAAACTCGACCGTGACGATCTTGAGGGAAAGCTTCATGAAATCACCTATGGAAGAAACATGCACTTTAAGAGCAAGCTCAAAGATAAAATAAAACTTTGCGCCATGTTTGTTTGCTCACATATACATACCGATCATGACTTTGAAAAACTCGCGGCAGAAATGAAACAACCCTACTATGAGAAGGTGGACGGCAGACCTCTCGTCTATCTGTTTGGCGGTTATCGTTTGGATTATATTGAGCGTCTTAACACGCTTTGCGAAGAGCACTCCCTGCCCGCTCCGTATATCGTGTTCCTCAACAACGGTGTTGAAAGCGAGGACGGCGATTACAGTAAGGCAGATGCGGTTTCAACGTATACCTGTTGCACCAGTGGGATCACAACCCATGCACAGCTTTGCGAGCAACTCGAAAAAGAAAACGAAGACCGTAAAAAGTTCGGCATCGACATTATCCCGCTATTTACAATGGGATGGAGTCCGAAACCGCGCATCGTAAATCCTGTGCCGTGGATAACGTATCCCGATGTCGATTATGCAGCCTTTGCCACCGAGGAAGAATTACTGGATGGAGCAAAACGGCTTTGCAGTTGGATACAGCGCAACCAATCGGTTACCAAGACTCGTCATATTTTAACATATGCGTGGAACGAGTTTGAAGAAGGCGGATTTATTTGTCCCACCTATAACCAAGACGATACCGTTAACTACGAGCGGATACAAACCTTTAAAAAAATATCCGAACTGTTTAAAGAAACGTTGTAACGCACCACAGGAGGTACTGCCATGTATGCCATTCACATCAATTTTCCCGATCAAACGTTGACGTTTGCCGCGCAGGAACTAAAACGTTACTTGCGCATGATGATGCCGCAGGCAGGAGAAATCCTCATCGATTATGATGCAAATGCCGAAGGCGGGTTTCATTTGGATCTCATGCAGAATCTGGGCCTTGATGTATCCGACGTTGAAGATACCGATTTGGATGATATTCTTTACATCGATACCGACAAAAACGGCGGCGTGATCGCGGGTGATAACCTGCGCAGTGTGCTGCTTGCCGTATATGAGTATCTGCGTCAAAACGGATGTCGATGGCTTTTTCCTGGCCCCGACGGAGAATTTATTCCGAAACGTGAAATCGTACCCGTAAAGCTACGTCACGTTGCCTCTTTGCGTTACCGCGGTTGGTGTAACGAGGGTTCTATGGCTCGTTCCACCATGACGGAAATGATCGATTTCACCCCCAAAGTGGGTATGAACGTGGTCATGATTCAATTCCGCGTTCCCAAGATCTTTTATTCTCGCTATTACGGGAGTGCTCCCGCAGCGCAGGACGTCACGGTCGACGATGTTCAGCAGTGGTCGGTAGAGTGCGAAACGGAGATCGCCAAACGTGGTTTGCAGCTACACGCGATCGGTCACGGATTCACCTGTGAGCCGTTCGGCATCGATAGTTCCGAGGCATGGAAAGAAGTGGATGAAAGCGTCGTGCCCGAACACAATCGCAAATACCTTGCGATGATGAACGGCGAGCGCAAGTTGTTCCGCAATAAACCCGTCAACACCAATTTTTGCATGTCAAATGCTGAAGCACGTGCTATGGTAGCCGATTATATTGTGAAGTATGCCGAACGGCACGCCAATGCTGATTATATTCATGTTTGGTTGGCGGATTCCATGAACAACCACTGTGAATGTGAGGAGTGTCAAAAGAAGACACCTTCGGATTTTTATATGCTTCTCCTTAACGATATTGATGATCGCCTGACGTCAAAGGGCCTCAATACCCGTATCGTGTTTATCTCGTACGTGGATAGCAGCTGGCCTCCCGTTACGGAACGGATAAAGAACCCGAAGCGTTTCACGTTAATGCTGGCACCCATCACGAGAAGTTATACGTCCACGCTTCCCGAGGGCAAGATCACTTCGAAGACAATTCCGTACAAGCGCAACCAAAACGTGATGCCCAAAACGCTCGACGATTATCTTGCTTACTACGCGGATTGGAAAAAGACGTGGGGCGGTAAGAGTCTTTGCTACGAATACCATTTTTGGAAGCATCAGCATTACGATCCGTCTTGCATGGCTTTGGCCGAGCGCCTCTATGAGGATATCAAGGTATATCAAAGCTTGGATATCGACGGTTTGATCCAGTGCAGCACACAGCGCAGCTTTTTCCCGCACGGCTTTGCCTACTATCTGAACTCTCGCGCGCATTTTGATGCTTCTCTTTCCTATGAGGAGATCAAAGAAGATTACTTCTCCCATGCATTTGGCGAGAATTATAAAGAGTTTATCGCGTATTTTGAAGAACTCAAAAATACGATTGAGATGGGCTATATGGAGGGCGAACTCGGAGCGGAGGAAGATCGTTTCTTCTACAACCCCGCTTACGTCGAACGACTGGAACGTGCAGCACAGCTTGCCGACAAAGCCAAAGAGTTGGTCGAGCGTAACCGCCGACTCCCCGAAACTGTGCAAAACATGTCGGTTTCCTTGGTGGAACATCATGCCGACTACTTGCGTGAACTTTCCCGTTTCCTTTCTTTGATCGCACAGGGGAAAACAGAGGAGGCCGCCGCAATCTGGGAGTCTTTGAAGGACGAGTTCAAAAAGCGTGAGCCGTATCTTTTCCGCTATCTGGATCAGTGGCAGAACTTCCGAGCTTTGGCGCATATTCTCGACAACAAAAGATTACCGCAATAAGGACAAAAAGCAGCCGTCTGTAGACGGCTGCTTTTTGTGTCTATTTCTCGTTTTCGATTTTGATACTTTACGCTTTTACGCCGTTCGCAATCTCGTTTGCCATGTTAAAGGCAAGACGGCAATATTGCTCCATAATCGGTTCTGCGAAACCATTCGGGAAATTTAATTCCAAGGAGAAAACACCGTCGAAATTGATTTCGCGCAACGCGGCCATAACGTCCCACCATTTGATCATACCCATGCCGGGGAGGTTGTGCTGATCGGTAGAACCGTAGTTGTCGTGCACGTGAAGCACTTTAATTAAATCGCCGCATTTTCTCATTTCCGGTCCTACGTCTAATCGTCTTGAAAATGCCGTAACGTGTCCGATATCCAAACAAATCTTGACGTTGTCGCGATCAACCGCCCTGACTACCTCTGCCACCTCTTCGGGCGTGCTGATGCAAAAGCCGATGCACGGCATGGTTTCGTAGCAAAGCGTAACGCCGTACGGCTTCGCATAGTCGCTGAGTTCTCTCAAATACGCAACATTCTTTTCAAACGTATCTTTGGCGATCTCAGTCCCTCTGTCGCTCCAACCGTTCGGCATAAAGGGATGCACTACTAAATACTCACAGCCAAGATACGTGCAACATTCGATCGCTGTTTTAATTTTTTTTAGCAGACCCGCATTTTCTTCCTCAGTAAGCGCGCGCTCCATAGACAAAACGGGACCATGCGCTTGGTGGATACGAAGACCGGCTTCTTCCGCCAATTCTCTTTCATGCGTGAGGAGTTTCTTTCTTTCTTCCGGATCCATTCCCAGGATGTCGTTTCTGGACGGCAATCCGTTGTCCACGCAGGAATAGCCAAATTCTTTCATCTTCTTATAGGTGTTTTCACCCCAGTATTTGGCACAACCTGCCGAACCCACGGTTGCCGCATTAAGACCTATACGCATACCGACACACTCTCTTTCTTATAAAATACTTGGTTTATATTACCATAATGTTACTCCACGCACGGTTGCCGTCTTTATCAACGACTTCCACGCGAAGCCACTTTTCAAACTCTTTTAACGTGTATGTTGCGCTTTCCACAGACTCAGCGCGAACCATTCTGTCCGACGCCCAAGTGGCGTTTGTCATAAACGCAATTTTCTTGCAAGGAGAACACTCGACCGTAACGGTATTCCCCTCTCGCTTCACTTCAAGGTGTGGCCCTTGCGAGGAATAGTAGTCCCCATTTGAAAGGGCATTTAAGATATCCTTTTGTTTGCTGCTTTTCGCCTTGACCATGACAAAAGAAACACAATTGTCTTGCCCGTTATAATAATGCACGTCATCGGTAGCAACAAGAGGAATAATCACGCCGTCGTTGGCAAGCGATTCGATAAGATAAGAAGAATCGGCACGGTTCGACATATACACGTCCGAAACCGAATTGTAAATCTCAACGAAAGAAAAGCCGTTAAGTTTTTTCACGTCCTCTTTATCGTTAAGCGACCAATACGGATGCGCAAAAACGGCAAAACCGCCACACTCGTTGATTTTATCAATAACCGCTTGACGGGTGGTCGTTTTTCTTTCAATTTTAGGGTCTTTTTTCATACCGAAGCCTACAATATGCATCGTGTCGACTGCGGTGTTTGAGCCGCCGAGATTATACTCACAACCCGAAATGATTTTAAGACCGTCAATCTCATCTTCACCGTGATAGGTCCAATGATCCGTTATCGCAACGGCATCGAAACCGGCGTTTTTATAGATCCTCGCCATTTCCTCCGGTGTCTTTTGACCGTCCGAAACGGTGGTGTGTATGTGAAGACCGACCTTGTACCATTGGTTCCCATTCTTATCAACGTACATGTCATCTCCCCCTCACCGCGATTGTATCATTCTTTTACGCTAAATTCAATACTTTTACGCGTTTTTAGGGTGGATACACGCATAAAACAAGAACGCCAAGCTTCGAAACTTGGCGTTCTTGTTTTGTGGTTTGTGCCCGGTCGCGCGAATAAAACAAGCCAGAAAATGGAAGATCCTTTATTTATCCCATAGATTGACGGCTTCCACTCTTTTTTCAAGTTCTTTTATCAATATTTCGGAATCATTTGGGGAATTTTTTTCTTCCTTTGTGTTTGTAAAAAATTTATAACCAAAAAGCAAGACGCCCAAAAGCAAAACCGGGAGATAATAAATTTTATTCCCATCAGTGATGGCGAATATAACAGCAAAAATACCTATTAACAAATATACTATAATAAAAATTAAATTCAAAATATTATTGATTTTATTAAAAGCAGTGTAATAAGTTACATAAGTTTTACCATCTTGCTCAACAACATCAGCAAAAAGGTTTGTAGAATTATGACTTTCAACTCTTTTTGTTGGTGGATTAGTGATGATAATTTTTCCTTTTTTAGAGCAATAAAATTCAATAGGATTTTCGCCGTTTATTTTTTCTCTACAAACACCTTGCATTTGTATAAACTTATCTATTGCATCAACCTTTGTGGTGCGGATTTCAAATTGACCTTGGCCAATTTTTTTCACATTATCACCGCCTTGGGTGTATTATATGCTTGTGTCAAATTAGGAACAAATTAGTTTTCGGCTCCCTCTGACGAGGGAGCTGTCAGCGAAGCTGACTGAGGGAGAGAAAACTACCCCTCTGTAAAAATTTTGTTTTCCCACCTCCCCTGACAAGTGGAGGTTCTTTTTTACAACTTGTGGAAGTCATTTCCACAAGTTGAATTTTCCGCATAACAACAAGTTTTTTCTTTAATTTAATATAACATTTTTTATTGTAATTTTCAAGTTATATAGGGAAAAAGGGGTGCAAAGTGTTCGGCTGTATAGTGACCGCCGCCGTGCTATTTAGTGACAGTTATGTTAAAGACTTTAGTGCTTTCTTGAATTGAATGGTGAAAAGAATAGCGGTAAAGGTTACGGCTATCAGGTCGGCAACGGGCTCTGCCGTATAAACGCCTAACGTTTTGTCTGTTATCAGTTGCGGCATAATGTAAATCAGCGGCAAGAGTAAAACAAACTTGCGAACAATGGCTACGATAATGGAACAAGGTGCATTGCCGATGGAAACAAAGGTCATCTGGCAGGCGATCTGAATACCGAAGATACACATCACACCGCAATAGATCCGAAGTGCCTTTGCGGTGAATTCAATAAGTGCCGCGTCAGGTGTGAATATCCCTGCAAATATTTGCGGAAACAGCATAATAGCGCCCCAAATGATAAAGGAGTAAGTAAGACATGATATCAGCAACAACCAAAAGGTTTTCTTGACACGCTCTGCATTTTTAGCACCGAAATTATAACTCAAAATCGGCTGTGCGCCCTGTGCAATACCTTGCATCGGGAGCATCGCAAACTGCATCACGCTTGTAAGTATGGTCATAGCACCTACGGCAATATCACCGCCGTATTTTAAGAGCGAAGAATTAAAGCAGACCGAAATCACGCTTTCGCTGCTTTGCATAATAAAGGTTGCCGTTCCAAGTGCAATACACGGAA
>JAZNRA010000071.1:0-6046 GCA_045590415.1 Acutalibacteraceae bacterium
TTTTTCTGGTAGCAGTCCATATGCAGGTGGTCGTGTTGTTTTTTGTTAGATCTTCGGCAAGCTTGCCGCGGCAACGGACTGACCGACTCGGCGGATCTTTTCATCCGGCAGGTGCAGTTCCAACTCCTTGCACTCGGGGTATTCCTCGGCGAGCACGCGGGTGGCTTCCGAAAGAATCAGATCGCCGCCCTCACCCGACATCACGCGGCCGAGAAGCAGCACGTCGCCGATCTCGTAGTATGTGGCGTAGTACGCAAGCGTGTGGCCCAGATACACACCGATGGAGCGGTAAATATCGCGCACGTTCTCGTTACCCATGTTGAGTTCTAACTGAACGGCCTTTAATTTCTCGGCAGGGGAGAGCGACTCGTCCAGGTTAAGGCCGGCGCGGGGGGCGAGTTTAATGACGCTGTCCTGCGAGAAGTACTTGACACCGCAGCCCTTGTCACCCGACCATTCGTCCACCATCGCATCCGCTTGCAGGTCCACGGGAGCAAACGCGAGCTCGTTGAGCCAACCGGTGATGTTACCTTCGGCGTCGACGTAACCGGCGGCCTCGGAGGTGCCCATGGCGATACCGAGGATCTTGTTTTTATTTAAGCTCATCGCACCCGCAAGCGCGGTGACGTCGCCGTCGTTAGCGACCTCCAGCGGCACGTCGAACTCTTTTGCGGCGCGGATATAAATATCCTTCACTTTCTTGTCGAACAACTCTTCCGGCACCTTGAGGAACAAGGACGCGACCATGGCGCGGTTGTCCACGTACACGCCGGCAGAGGAAACGCCGATGGCATCCACGCGCGGCATCTTGGATGCGGCGGTGCGGAAGGCCTCTAAAATGCCGTTATAGTGATAATCGGGATCGGCGTTGGTCTTCGGGAACCACACGACTTCTTCGGAATACACCGAAACGCCGTCCACCACCGCGGACACCTTGCGGTCACTGCCGCCCGCATCAAAGCCGATGCGGCAGCCGTCCAGGTTGCGGCCCACCGACTGCGGCAGGGAATAGGGGGCAGGGGTCTCGGCGAGGGGGAGTGCGACTACCTCAAACGGGCGCTCGTACACGCGGCTCATGAAGTTCGCATCAAACTCACGGGAACCGCCGGCTGTATACGCATCGGCAACGGTCTTAGCCACGGCATCGTCACCGCAGATCATGACCTTGAATCCGCCGTATGCCCACAGGAGCATCTTAACGGTACGGTCAACGTAAGCCGCATCCGCCGCCGCCATGGCTTCAGTGCCGTGGATCTTAAACCGGCGCACCGCGGTCTGACCCTGATTGCGCTCGACCGCTACCGCGATCTCTTTGCCGTTTTGTGCCGATTTTTCAAAATCGCGGCAGAATGCGGCCATCGGGATAAAACCTTTGTCCAATACCGGAAGATTTTTTACTTGAATTTCTAATCCATACGCGTTCATTCTACAAAAGACTCCTTTTGCTATATGATATATTCATTATAACAAACCGTTTAGAAGAATGCAAACCCTATCGGACGCGTTTTTTTCACATTTCGTTACTTTTTGTACCGAAAACGGCATATGTATGTATCAAAGCGAACGAAAGAAAGGAATGGCTGTTAAAATGACTGAATTTTTTCCGGAAGGTGTGTTACTCAATACCACGGCGAATCGCCGCCGCACGGGGACGGCGAGCGCGCTTGCCGAAGCGGCAATGGAGGGACAGGTGGTGGAAGCGCGCGCGGTCTTATGCGACAGCGACCATAATCTGCACGTGGATCTGCCGTGTATGCAGGGAGTGATTCCCAGAGAGGAGGGCGCCGTCGGCATCGCCGAGGGGACCACCCGCGATATTGCGCTGATCTCACGCGTGAGTAAGCCCGTGAGTTTCTTGGTGACGGGATTCGATTTTACCGAGGACGGACGGCGGCGCGCCGTTTGCTCACGGCGGGCGGCACAGGAAAAATGCCGCCGCGAATACATTGAGGAACGCCGCCCCGGTGACGTGGTGGAGGCAAGAGTGACGCGGCTGGAAAGCTTCGGCGCATTTTGTGACATCGGTTGCGGCATCCCCGCCTTACTGCCGATCGCGAGCATGTCGGTCAGCCGTATCGCGCACCCTGCCGATCGGCTGTGCGTCGGCATGGATATTTACGCGGTCATCACCTCCGTTGAGGATAACCGCATTTGTCTTTCTCAACGCGAACTGCTCGGTACGTGGGAGGAAAACGCCGCCCTGTTTGAGCAAGGCGAAACCGTTGCGGGTGTCGTGCGGTCGGTGGAGGACTACGGCATCTTCGTGGAACTCACCCCGAATTTAGCGGGACTTGCCGAGCCGAGACCCGGTGTGCGCGTCGGTCAGCACGCGGGGGTGTATATCAAAAACATTTTAGCGGAAAAGATGAAACTGAAATTAGTGCTCATCGATTCCGAGGACTGCCACGAGCTCCCGCCGCCGCTTAAATATTTCATCACCGAGGGACACATCGACCGCTGGGTCTACTCGCCCCCGCACTGCGGCAAAGTAATTGAAACGGTATTTTAATTCGATTTGTCCCCACCACGCAACGGCACCCTCGCCTCCCTCTGACGAGGGAGGTGTCACCGCAGGTGACGGAGGGAGAGAAAAACAGCACCTATACAAAACGCGCCCCCGCATCGGCGGGGGGACGTTTTTTACTGATTAAAGCGTTTTTGTAACGAAACACTTAATGCCTTCATTTTCTCGGGGTCCACCTTTAACACCTGACGGTCGTAGGTGAGCAGCCCGTTGGTTTCGTCCTCCACGTCGCTCACCTGGGTCAGCACCGCGGCGCACAGCCCCTTATCGATCATCGGTGCGATCTCGTTTTCATACAGCGCGATCAGCGCCGCTTCAAACTGCTCGCGGTCGGTAAAGAAACGGTAACCGTAGGTATCGTCCAAATTAAACGCGTGGTCGGGAATTTTGCAGGAATACCCGCCGAATTCCGAGAGCACCATCGGTTTCCCCTTGACGGGTTTCAACCTGATCTTTTTGAAATACACGTGGTCGCTTTCCACGTCGCTCGCCCGCGTCTTAAACCAACCGGAGGCGGTGTCGTACACGCGGGTGGGGTCAAGGGCTTTGAGCGTGTCGTACCAGTACGCGGTATCGAACTGCCCCCATCCCTCGTTAAAGATGGTGTAGTACACAACCGAGGGGTGGTTGTAGAGCGTGCGGAGAATCCCCGCCGAGGTCTCCTCAAACGCCATGCGTTGCTCCAGAGTGGCGCTGTGTTCAATGCCGCGACGAAGCCCTATGGTGGGGAGTGCCGTGTCCACAAGGAAATGATACTTGCCGTTATTCACCATATCCTGGAACACGACCATACCGTGTTTATCGCAGTAATAGTAAAACAGATCGGGCTCTACTTTAATATGCTTGCGCAGCGTGTTAAAGCCGCACGCTTTCATCTGTTCAATATCAAACGCAAACCCCTTGGGGGAGGCGGGCAGGAAAATGCCATCGCTGTAATACCCTTGATCGAGAAGCCCGTTAAAGAAATACGGTTTGCCGTTAAGCAAAATGCGGGATTTGCCGTTCACCTCACCTACCGACACGGTGCGAAGCCCGAAATAGGTGGATACACGGTCTCTGCCCGAGCGGATCTCCAGCGAATACAGATGAGGGTGTTCGGGCGTCCACAAGATGGGATTCTTCACGTTCAAGCGGTAACTGTCACCGGTGAAATGAATCTCTTTTCCCTCAAACAGCAGCGTTTTCTCCGACATACCGCCCGTGACGACTAAATCAACGCCGTGCAGGTCGGGGGTGATCTTCACGGCTTCAATGTAGCCGTCGGGTACGCTTTCCAGCCACACCGTCTGCCAGATACCGGAGATCTTTGTATACCACATGCCGCCGCGCTTGTCGGTCTGTTTGCCGTAGGGCAGGTTGCGGTCTAACGGATCGCGCACCTCCACGCGCAGATGGTTTTCACCACCGTGAATGTGGGCGGTGACGTCCAAACTAAACGGCAGATACCCGCCCGTGTGCTCACCCGCTTTGTGACCGTTCACGTACACGGCGGCGAACTGATCCACCGCGCCGAAATGCAAGAGTACGCGGTCGGTGATAAAATCGGGTTGCAGATAAATGGCTTTTTCGTAGATCAGCGTATCGTCCTTTTTGATCTCGCGTCCGATTCCGGACAAGCGGCTTTCGGGGGCAAACGGCACCACGATAGTCCCCTTGCAGGTGACCTCGTCACCGCTTTTGACGGAGAAATCCCACGTGCCGTTTAAACAGCAATACGAATCGCGCTTTAGTTGCGGGCGGGGATATTCCGCAAACGGAACGCCCGCTTCGGAGGGCTCCTCCTCGAACGGGGTGTGCAGGTCGACGAGGCGCGGTGCGCGTTTGATGAGGAGTAAGAACGGCAGTACCAAGAGGAGTGCGATCGCCGCCGCCAAAAAAATGTTTTCGTTGGGAACAAACGATTCCGTGCCGTCGCTGTTGACGATGACCTCGGCGTTTTGCAGCACCGTCTTGCCGATAAACGGACCGACTACACCGGGAATGAGCACCTGCGAGAAGATGCGCACACCCTGCAACTGTCCCGCTTTCCCGACGGGGGTGTTATCGCGGATCAGCGCGCCGAACACCGCCATGCCCGCCAGATAGCCGCTCATCATGAGCAGGGAGCCGATAAACACCGGCAGGGTGGAGCGGGTGAGATACAACACAACGTATCCCGCGAATAACGCGGCGATAGCGAGCAGTCCCGAAAAACGGAAGCCCTTTTTATCGTACACCTTACCCCACAGCGCGGTGACGACCGAGGCGATGATAATCGCAGGCGCCATAATCAGCACGTAATCGGTCATACCCAGCGACACATCATAGTACAAAATGAGGTACGGCATAAAGATCTGAATGGAGATGTTAAACAGAATAAACGCCGCAAGCGCCGCGTACAGCGTTTTGTTTTGCTTAACGGTTTTGGGGCGGAAGCCGTACAGAATGGTGGAAAAATACGGCTCGCGCACGGGGGTGATCGGCGGCTCCTTGATCAAAAAGAAGCCGAGAATACCGATGACGAGCACCGCCGCGCCGATAATGGTAAACACCAGTGTCCAGCCCGCGGGCTGGTCCAAATCGACGGACATAAACCCGCCGAACACGACCAGAATCGACACGAGCGGCATCATCGCGTTGATGCCTTCCGCCGCGCCGCGGTTGGTGGAATCGGTGGAATCCGTCAGCCACGCGTTAAACGCGGCGTCGTTTGCGGTGGAACCGAAAAAGGTCATCACGCAATCGAGAATGATGGTGAGCGAGATACATACCGCCGTGAGGTTGGTAGTAATCGCCGCCGCGGGGTTTATCACACCGTTCGATAAAAACACGAAACTGAAGATCGAAACGCCCCACAGGATGTACCCGACACAGATGAACAGCTTGCGCTTGCCGATCTTATCCGACAACGCGCCCATCAGCACGGTGGTCAGCGTGGCGGTGACGGCGGATGCCGCGACCATCAAGGAAATATCGGCGGCGGTGGCGTGGAACAGTTTGTAGATAAACACGTTGAAATACATGTTTTCCACGACCCACGCGATCTGACCCATCAAACTGAAGATCGTCAGCGCGCACCAAAAGCGAGGGGAGAGTTTGGTTTTCATGCGAGAACCTCCTCCAATACAACGTTACATTTTATCCAGTATACCATATTTCGCCGCAAAATGCCATAGTTAGATAAAAATGTATGGCAGCGCAACGCTACGGGCTAAAAACGTCACACCGTGACGTTTTCTTTACGCCCTTTCGAATCCCTCCGAACAAAAAGAGAGTACCACCTTGCGGTGATACTCTCTTTTTTTGGCGAAAAGTAACCAAACGGAGCAGAGTTGAGGTAAAAGTAACCAAAAGTAGTGTAACCGCTCTGTTCGATAACTTGAATTTATCGAACCAAAAGGAAAAAAAGTATTTTCCCCTTTATAAATTGAATTTTTCCTGAATCATTTTGGCAACTACATCAGGCGGAAGCTTTGAATTGTCGATTTTTATATAGTTATCAAACGGAATTTCACCATCAAAGCTTTCAAGGCGATATTGGGT
>JAZNRA010000072.1:0-5251 GCA_045590415.1 Acutalibacteraceae bacterium
GGGTGTTGTCGGTCAGTTCTTGTAACGTGTCGGGGAGCGGGGGGAGGTCCGCGATCGGTTCGTCCGTAACCGAAAAGCCCTTTTGAATGGGCTGTGCGTTTTCATAGTCGTTTGCTTCGACCGGAGCGGGTTTTTTCTTACGGGGTCGGAAAGCGATAAGCAACACGATGAGCGCTGCGACGCTCACGGCGCTGATGACGATGCCCGCCAAAAGTCCTTCGGGAACGTAGGTGATGGACACGGTGTGCTCGCCGCTTGCAAGATCGAACCCTAAAAAGCCGCTTGCGACCGAGAAGGTTTTTACTTTTTTGCCGTCGACGGTGACCGACCAGCCGCTGTCGTACGGAATGGAGGTCATAAGCACGCCGTCGTTTTTCGCATCCACGCTGCCCGACAGGTGACTGCTGCTCAGATCGTCGATGACGAGCCGGCTTTCCGAAAGGACTGCCATACCCGCCGCAAAGGGGGCTCTGTTCCATGCGGCGACGTAGAAGTTGCCGCTGCAGCCGGTATCGGAGGTGACGGTAAGTCTAGCGACTGTGCCTGCTTTTGTCACGCCGCCGTTAATGATATACGGCTCGTGCGGAGAGACCGACCATGATTGATCACCCAAGTCAATGGTGAGACTGTCTGCCGCGCCGCAGTCCGCATACAGAAAGAGGGCAGCGTTTTCTTCTAACGTTACCGTAAAGGAGGCGGTGTTGTTCTGCTCGTCGGTATGCAGACGGAAGCCCGAACCCGAACCGGTGGGAACACCGACGGCGGAGTCTTCGGTTTCGATGTCATAGAGCGTATACAGAGAGGAGTAATTGTTGACAACGGCGGAAAACAGATCGTTTTGCGAGGTGAACGGGTCGTAACGTGTGTAGGAGTAGTCCTTGATATCCTCGTCCACCATGTAGCCGAGACCGAGCGCAAAGGGGTTTTCATAAACGGCATACGAGGTCTCACCCACGGTGACGGTTTCAAGATGTTTGAGCGGCGCGGGAGCCGCTTCGTCCTTGCCGAGGATCACGTAACGGATACCGAGCAGAGAATCGGCAAACGGTTGATAGGACTGATATAAATGACTGTTCACGCCGTTGATGGCGTAGCCGAGACCGCCGAGTAGGCGGGTGGTGTCGTAATAGTTGCTGGAGGAGAAGGTGGTAAGCCCCCGATAATGGAACAGGGCGGTGTCCACGCAGGTGCGGCGGGGTAAAAACTCTAAGCGGTAGAAGTCGCCGTCGGCGGCCTCATCGCCGAGTTGTTGTGTCTTCTCTACAGCGGCACGGATCGCCTCGGTGGTTTCGTTATCCAGGTAATCAACGTGACGGGTGAAATACTCGTTGGCGTTGAGTTTAACAAAGGTACTGCCGCCGCCGAGGGTCATTTCCGCCGTGACCGCAAGCAACAGCAATGCGTACGCTACGCGGCGGCGCATCAGTTTGCGTGTGAAAAGTACTAAAATGACGGTATATACTGCGAAGATCGCAAGATTGATATACACGGTGGAAAAGCCGTACGCCTCGTCTCCGAAATGTTCTTCAAGCATGAGATACGCGACAGCACCCGCAAAGGTGAAAAAGACGTGGTGGGTTTCGATGTCTTTTAAGTGTATAAGCGTTTCGCAGGCCATGAGTAATACGAAGAACGAGTACAGGAACGAGAAACGATAGGGCAGGTCGTTCGGAGAATGTAAGCCGTGCCACGCAAGGTCTGTCCAGTTGACAAGGAACGAGAAAAACAGAACCAGCCACAGTGCCATATACGCGGCGCGGCGGCGCGGGGCAATGCCCTTGTTGAGGGCGAACAGCGGGATGCAGATCGCGGTGAGAACACCGCAGTACATATTCGGCAGGTTACCCGCACGAACGGTGGGGGAGGTGTCCGCCAGTTGACGGCCGAGCAGTTGGAAAATATCCAACGTATTGGTGATCTCCGGCAGTTCTGCGCCCGCCGCCGAGGTGTTTTGCAGGGCGAGGTATACCGGTATCAGCAACGCGGCAACCAAGCCCGCCGCTAATACCGAAAAGCCCGCAAAACGCGCGAATGAGGTGCCGATCTCCTTGCCGGTGCGGCGCGAACGGATACAGTACGCGAGATAGTACAGCACCAAGAAGATGCACAGCATGAAGCCGATATAATAGTTGGCGTACAGTGCGTAGGCGAGGGAGAGCACGTAGGTGAGGAATTTGCCCGTGTGCATCAGACGTTCAAAGCCGACTACCACAAGCGGCAGGATCATCACGACGTCGAGCCACATGAGGTTCCAGGAATAGGCGATCAGGTACACCATGAGGGAATACATGACCGATACCGTCGGGATATGCAGACCGCGCTTGCCGAACAGCTGTTGCACGCACAGCGCAAACAGCGCGCCGGACAATGCGTTTTTCAGCAAGGTGATGAACAAGATCCCTTGCGCGAGCAGACGCTCGGGGAAAACGAGCAAAAAGAGATTGAACGGACTTGCCAGATAATAGCCGAACAGCGAGAGGTAGTTGGCACCGAGTCCCACTTCAAAGGTATACAGCGGGCTGTCGCCGTGCAGCAGATCGTAACGCAGTTCCGCGAGAAGGGGTGCGTATTGGTGGTGCATGTCCACCATCATGGCGCTCTTTTCACCGAACGGCCACATACCGACGAAGGAATACGCGACGCACATCGCCGCTAACGACAGCAGCCCCGACACGAGCGGATAAAACCATACGGGACGCTCGCTCTTGACGTCGTGAGCATCGCGCAGGTATTCGCGCGACACAATATACAACAGAACACCGAGCAAGCCGGCAATACCGCCGCAGCAGGCGGCTTTTTGTGCGGCTCCGGTGGCGGTGGACGAGTCGATCTGCGTCGGATTCCAGTTACCGACCCCCCACAGTACCAAAAAGACCATGACCGCGAACAACACCGATACAACGGCGGCAAGCAACGCCTTGGATGTGCGCGGTGAGATGCGTGAACTCATGTGTGATATCCTCCTTGGGACAAAATCATATTCAGTATATCATAAAACGCAACGAAGGGCAACCGATAAAATAAAATCCGATTTTTTCCGAAAACCTATTGACAAATTTTGGTGAAGGTGGTACGATACATACGGTTAGCAGCGGCTAACGCTTTTTAAAGCGGTTGGGTTAGCGACGGCTAACGCTGTTTCACAGAGAACGTGGGAGATGCGCTATGAATTTGATGAACGCAGAGCTTTCAAAAGAATATATCATTCAGCGGATCGAAACCGACGATGACGAACTGGATGCGTTTTTGTTTTCGCTCGGTTGCTACAGCGGTGAGCCCATTACGGTGGTATCGCGCCGTAATGGGAACTGCGTGGTATCCATCAAGGACGGTCGGTACAGCATTGACAGTCAGCTGGCAGAAGCGATCATCGTTTAAAAACGGGAGCGGCGGTTTCTTTTTACCTTGCAGTTAGTTCGTGCTAACTGAAGAACAAGGGATTGAAAAGAGGAGGAAACATCTTGAGAATTGCATTGACAGGTAACCCGAACAGCGGAAAAACCACGATGTACAACGCGCTGACCGGCCGTAACGAAAAGGTCGGTAACTGGGCGGGCGTTACCGTTGAGAAGAAGGAGCATCCTATCAAGAAGGCGTATTACAACGAGCGGGAGGAACTGATCGCCGTTGACCTGCCGGGTGCGTATTCGATGTCGCCGTTCACGTCGGAAGAAAGTATTACGAGCGAATACGTTAAAAACGAGAATCCCGACGTGATCATCAACATTGTGGATGCGACGAATTTGAGCCGCAGTTTGTTCTTCACCACTCAACTGTTGGAGCTCGGTATTCCGACGGTGGTCGCGCTTAACAAAGCGGACGTGAACGAAAAGAAAAAGACGGCGATCGACGTGGAGGCCCTGTCGGCGTTGCTCGGGTGTCCGGTGATCGATACCGTTTCCACCTCCGCCAAAGGGGTCGGTGACGTGGTAGCGGCGGCGGTCGCTCATATCGGCAAAGAGCAGGAGCCGCCTTACGTGCAGGGGGACGTGGATCTGACCGATAAAAAGGCGGTCGAGTCTGCCGACAGAAAGCGGTTTAGTTTTGTAAACGGAATCGTTTCGCAGGTCGAGCATCGCAGAGTGTTGACCAAGGAACGCAATTTCCAGGATAAGATCGACGCGGTGCTGACCAACAAGTGGTTGGGGATCCCGATTTTTGCGGTTGTGATGTTCTTAGTGTTCCAGATCTCGCAGGCATGGGTTGGTCCGTGGATCGCCGAGGGCTATGAATTTTCGAACGGCACCGTGATTCCCGGTTTGGTGACACTGATCGATATGTTCAAGGAATGGATTGCGGGTCTGCTCCAGGGCGGCAACGACTTCCTGGTCGGTTTGCTGACAGAAGGCGTGATCGGCGGCGTCAGCGCGGTTGTCGGATTCCTGCCGCTGGTTATGGTGATGTACTTCATGATCGCGCTGTTAGAGGATTGCGGATACATGGCGCGCGTTTCTGTTGTGCTGGATCCCATCTTTAAAAAAGTCGGGTTATCCGGTAAATCGGTGATTCCGTTTGTGATCGGTACCGGTTGCGCGATTCCCGGTGTGATGGCATGCCGTACCATCCGCAACGAGCGGGAGCGCAGAGCCACTGCGATGCTCGCTCCCTTTATGCCGTGCGGTGCAAAGATTCCGGTTATTTCGCTGTTTGCCGGTGCGTTCTTTGACAACGCCGGTTGGGTGAGCACCTTGATGTATTTGTCCGGTATCGTGCTGATCTTCTTTGGCGCATTGCTTGTCAACAAGATTGCCGGTCATAAGGCAAGAAAGTCCTTCTTTATCATTGAGATGCCCGAATACAAAGCTCCCTCGCTGTGGCGGGCGTGTAAATCCATGTGCGAGCGCGGTTGGGCGTATATCGTCAAAGCCGGTACGATCATCCTGCTTTGCAACGCCGTCGTTTACGTGATGCAGTCCTTCAACTGGAACCTGCAGTTGGTGGCGGAGGGTGCCGAAAGCACGTCCATTCTGGCCACCGTTGCGTCTCCGATCGCGTATCTGCTGATCCCCGTCGTCGGCGTTCTCAGCTGGCAGTTGGCAGCCGCTGCGGTTACCGGCTTTATTGCCAAGGAAAACGTGGTTGGCACGTTGGCGGTTTGCTTTGCGGCAACCAAGTTTATCGACGCAGAGAACCTCGATTTGATGGAGGGCGCGGCCGAGAGCGCCGCTAAAGCCATGACCGGTCTGAATGCTGGCGGCGAAACGGTGGCGACCACGGCGGTCGCGGCACTGGCGTATTTAATGTTCAACCT
>JAZNRA010000073.1:0-13911 GCA_045590415.1 Acutalibacteraceae bacterium
TAAGAAGGTGGAATCACCGATCACGGCAACCCAGTTCTTAATAAACTCTTTTCCCTTCGCTTTTTCCATACCGTGCAGGGCGGAAATACTGGCACCCATACAGATGGTGGTGTCGATGACACCGAGCGGCGCCACCGCACCCAGGGTATAGCAACCGATGTCGCCCGATGCGTGGATCTTCAGCTTATTCAGCACCGAGAACACGCTGCGGTGAGGACAGCCGGGGCAGAGAATGGGAGGACGCGCGGGCGCCTCCGCCTTATTGAAAACAGACTCGTCCTTGCCGTACAGAACGCGGCGCAGGAGATTGGCGCTGTATTCGCCTTGCTTTGTAAAGCACTCCTTGCCCTTGACCTCAAAGCCCCAGGCGCGGACCTGCTCCTCAATCACGGGCTCCAGTTCCTCAAAGACATAGACCGTTTCGACTTGATTGATAAAGTCCTCGATCAACTCGCGGGAGAGAGGATTGACAAGCCCCAGCTTCAGGATACTGGCGTTCGGGCACACCTCTTTGACGTACTGATAGGCAATACCGCAGGTGATAAAACCAACGGATTTGTCGCCCATCTCCACTGTATTGACCGGGAACGTAGCGGCATCCTTTGCCATTTGCTTTTCACGATCTTCGACCACCAGATGTCTGCCGATGGCGGAAGCGGGCATCATCACGTATTTTTGAGGCGAGCGGGTATACTCCTTGTCCTCGACCTCCACCCGCTCACACAGTTCCACCGCACTTTGCGAGTGCGCGAGCTTGGTGGTCGTGCGAAGGATCACGGGCGTATCGTAGCGCTCGCTCAGTTCATAAGCGAACTTCACAAACTCCTTCGCCTCCCCGCTGTCGGAGGGCTCCAGCACCGGCACGTGCGCGGCGCGCGCGATCATGCGGGTATCCTGCTCGTTTTGAGAACTGGCAAGACCCGGATCGTCTGCCACGACGAACACCGATCCGCCGCCGACACCGGTATACGCGAACGTATACAGCGGGTCTGCCGCAACGTTCAAGCCGACGTGCTTCATGCACGCCATGCTTCTGACTCCCGAGATGGAAGCGCCGATCGCGACTTCTGCGGCAACCTTTTCGTTGGGCGCCCACTCGGTATAAACCTCGTCGTACTTGGCAAGATATTCACTGATTTCCGTACTCGGCGTTCCGGGATAGGCGCTGGACAGCTTAACGCCCGCCTCAAAGGCGCCTCTGGCGATCGCCTCGTTTCCGAGCATCATCGTTTTCTTTGACACGTTAGTTCCCCCTTAAATCTTTCACGCGTTTTGCTTTTCCTTCGAATCGTTGCAGGGTGTTGGGGGATTCCAACAAGACCTTCGCATCGAGTCCGAGAATAATCTTTAACTTGTTTCTGACCTCTGCGGTGATCTTCTCCAACACCGAGAACGAGTCGGTGCTGTGCGCGAGCTCCACCTTGACCGTCAATTTGTCGAGATACCCCTCGCGCTCCAGAATGATCTCGTAGTGCGGACCTAATTCCTCTACGCTGAGGATAACCTCCTCGATCTGACTCGGGAACACGTTGACGCCGCGGATCTTGAGCATATCGTCGCTTCGGCCCGAAAGGTTCTCCATACGGCACAGCGTTCTGCCGCACTTGCACGGCTCGTAGAACAGACGGGTAATATCCTTGGTGCGATAACGAATGAGCGGTAATCCCTCTTTTTTGATACAGGTGATAACCAACTCGCCCTGCTCGCCGGCGGGCAATACCTCACCCGTTTTGGGATCAATGATTTCGGGGATGAAGTAGTCCTCGTTGATGTGCATACCGCAGTGCTCTAAGCATTCGCCCGATACACCGGGACCCATCAGCTCGCTCATACCGTAGTTGGAGGTGATAAGCAGATCGTTTCCCCAATACTTGTGCATTTCTTCGCGCATGGCGTCGGTCAGCAGTTCGCTTCCCACCAAGGCGATCTTCACTTTGAGATCGCGCTCGGGATCAACGCCCATTTCTCGGGCGACCTCCGCCAAGCGCAGGGCGTAGGAGGGGGTGGCGACCAAAAGCGAGGTTTCAAAATCCTGCATATACATGATCTGTTTTTGTGAGTTCCCCGTAGAGGAGGGAACGATGGCGGCACCGATGTTCTCAAGTCCGTAGTGCAGTCCCAGCGCACCCGTGAACATACCGTAGCCAAAGCAGATCTGCGCCACGTCTTTAGCGCTCGCACCGCCCATGCAGGCAATGCGCGATACGCACTCGGTCCAGGTCTCAATGTCACCTTGCGTGTACCCGACCACTGTGGGTTTTCCCGTGGTTCCGCTCGATGCGTGAATACGCACGAGTTTATCCTTTCCCACCGCAAACAGACCGAACGGATAATTGTCCCGCATATCTTGCTTGGTGACAAAGGGGAGCCGGGCAAGATCGGACAAGGACTGAATATCCTCCGGCTTCACTCCCGCATCCTCCATTTTTTTGCGGTACGCGGGTACCTTTTCGTACACACGACGTACCGTTTCCTGCAATCGCTTAAGTTGCAGCGCTTCCAGTTCTTCTCTGGGAAGCGTTTCTTCTTTTGACCAAATCATGCTTGTTACCTAATCCTTTTCCCTAATTATTGAATTTCTCCCTCAAAACGCTTGTCGAACGCTTCGGCGAGGATGGCGTCCTCCGGCTTTTTAGTCAGCAAGCTGACCGCTACCGTCACGATCAGAGAGAACGCCATACAGACGGTACCGATCAGCGGGGACGTGCCCACGCCGTCTTTCAAGGCGACGCCCACGGAGCAATCCCATCCGTTTTTGTCGTATCCGAAGACGAAGATCAAGCCAACCGTCAACACCAGCGAGCCGATGACGGAACTCCAGACTGCCGGTTTTGTTACGCGTTTCCAGGTAACACCCAACACGTAGGGGCCGATAAAGCATCCCGCCAGCGTACCCCAACTGATACCCATCATATAGGCGATGGCGGCAATGCCGTATTTCTCGTTGAGCAACGCAAGGAAGACCGAAATCGCCACAAAAAGGAGACACAACGTTTTCATCACCACGTTGACGCGCTTATCGCTTGCCTTTTCGCCCAGTTTTCCTTTGTAAAGATCAATAGCGATCACCGAAGAACCCGCCAGCGAAACCGAGGATAGCGTGGACATGCTGGCAGAGAGGATCAACACGGCGATCACACCCGTGAGCCCTGCGGGAATCGCGAGCCCCAGCATGGTGGGGACGACTTCCGCATGGGGAATGCCCTGCGTTTCGGGGAAGAACGCGCTTAACGCACCCGTGAAATACGCGGTGAAACCAATGATCAATGCAAAGACGGTGCTGATCACCACACCTTGCGAAATTGCCTTCTTATCGCGAATGGCATAATACTTGTGAATGGTCTGGGGGAGCGCCCACACGCCGAAGGACGTCAGTACGATCAGCGAGATCAAGGAAACCGTGCTTCCGTAAAGCCCTTTGCTTTCGGCACCTACGGTAAACCAGGTCAGGTTGGGGTCATTGACGATCTTGGAAATATCCCAGTTCACCTGCTCGGAATTCATAAAGCAGAAGACCATGCAGACAACACCGATCAGCATGATGATTCCTTGAATGAAATCGGAAAGCGCAGTGGCAAAATAGCCGCCGAAAAAGAGGTATAACGCCGTCAGCACAGCAAGGGCGATCATGACGATCCACCCTTCAATGCCGAACACGATCTCAAACAGACTGCTGAGCCCGTTGTAAACGGAAGCAGAGTAAGGAATCAGAAAGATGAAAATGATCACGGCAGAAACGAACTTTAACTTCTTATCGCCGTAGCGTTTCTCAAAGAATTCGGGCATGGTCTTGGCTTGCAGCCGCTGTGTCATGTTTTTTGTCCGCTTGGCAAGGACCAGCCAAGCGATCAGCGTTCCGAGGATGGCATTACCGATACCGATCCATATCGATGCCAACCCGAAAGCGCGTCCGAACTGACCGGCATAGCCGATAAAGACAACGGCGGAAAAATACGTCGTTCCGTAAGCAAATGCCGTCATCCAACCATTGAGCCCTTTCTTGCCGGCAAGGAGGAAGTCGTTGACCGATCCCGCGCGGTTGCGGGTATAAAATGCAATGCCGACCATTGCCAAAGCATACAGTGCCAAAATTAAGTAATCTGCTACCATACTGCACTCCTATATACCTAAAATAAATATACAAGGGAAAATATAACACATTTTTTCTGCTATATCAAGATGAATATGGTGTTTTTTTGCAATTTTGCAACGAATTTCCGCACCGTAAATCGGCAAATCCTTCAACCGCGCCTGCTTATCGTTGCGGCGGGCTTTTTCATCGCTAAAATTTTATCTAACCATGTGATTATCGCGTGTTTTTCGTATAGAAAAAGCGCCCGGGTTTTCCAAACGGCGGAAATGGGCGCTTTCGGCTATTTTACCTCGCTGTTTTTAATGGCATAGTCAAGTAAAATGTTGATCAACTCATTTCGTGAACGGTTGGTTTGTTCTGCTAATTTGTCCAAACCGGCAACGGTTTCATCCTTGATGCGAATCGAAAACACTTTGTATCCGTCTTCACCTTTCAAGGCCTTTTTATTTATAATGAGTTTTTCTTTCATGTCAAACCACCCCACCGATATTATGGCTTGACAAATGTTACAAATATATGTTATAGTTTATAACATAAAGTCGAAAGAGGTGGGATTTTGAGTAAAAAAGCAATTTTTCCAAAGGTCATTATTATTATGGTCGTGGCATTGATCTGTTTGGCGATCACTCTGTCGTTGGCGTTTTTACTCGGTGCTGTTGATACGGACGTTTTTGATTTTTCAAATCTGAATTTCTCAAACATGTTGCCGGTCATCATTATCGGTGGTTTCGTCAGTTGCGTGGTTGTGGGTTTTTTGGTTATTTTTTTGGCTAAAGATGTGTTCATCAAGGCTAAAAATTATTTTTTTGAAACAGATAAAGATGGGGGAAATGAAAAATGAATTGTACAAATCATCCGGACGTAGAAGCTCAAGGCATGTGTGCCTATTGCGGCAAGCCGTTTTGCAAGGAATGTCTTGTAGAAGTGAAAGGCAGAATGTATTGTAAGGAGGATCTCGGCAACGTACTGGACGAAGCGAAAAGCACCGCCGCTGCTTCACAGCCGACGATCAATATCACTAATACGAACGACAATGCCAACAGCAATGTCAATGCCAATGTGAATGCCGGTTTCATGGGCGCGCCTCGCAAGAGCAAAATGGTTGCACTGATCCTTTGCCTTATCGGCTTTTTCGGACTTGGCGGTTTGCACAGGATGTATGTCGGAAAGGTTGGAAGCGGCGTTGTTCACTTCCTGACGTACGGACTTTGCGCGGTTGGTACCATTATCGACTTGATTGCTATCTTGTCGGGCGGATTCAGAGATAGCTATGGACAACCGTTGGTATAAGTTTCGTAAAAATATAAAAACGAAAAGATATACCCTGCACCGTATCGGCGCAGGGTGTATGCTTTTTGTCCTTCTTTACGTTATTACGACAGTATTCGGCTGGTCGTTATGTCCGTTCAAACGCTTGCTTGGGGTTCCTTGCTTTGGTTGCGGGCTGACACGCGCCTTTATTTCTATTTTGCAATTCGATTTTGTTTCTGCCGTGCGGTATCACGTGTTGTCTATTCCTTTATTCTTAAGTATTTTCATCTATGTACTGATAGTTGCTTTCGATATCGTGTTGGGGAAAAGCAATATTGAAAAAGTTGAGAATTTTTTGGGGAAAAAATATATGTATGTGATATATGTGTTCATTTTAGTTTTAAGCGTACATTTGAATCACTTGATTTGAAGTGTTTGTATATCTTTGTGTGCGAACGTAGAGAACGGATTCTTCCGTTCCGTTTACGCCTGACTCAAATTCCGTAAAATCGGTAGCTGCGGCCTCTTGTCGTCTGCGGCGGCTTCGCCTTGCAGACGGTGAAACAGCCCCTTTGTGTAAAGGTGCCGGTCAGCCATGCGGCTGACCGGGGGATTATCTTATTATTCGCACAAAATCAAACCAACACCGTAGGGCAGGGGCTTGCTCCTGCCGTCATAACGGAACGGTGGTGGTCAACTCGAACTTTGCAAAATCATTAGTTGCGGCCTCTTGTCGTCTGCTTCGCATTCGCTCGCAGACGGAGGCTCGACGACCGCTTACGCGGTACCCGTCTCGCCATTTTCGGCGGCGAACTTGCCACCGGCAACTTCGCTGATCGCCGAAACCCTCTCGCTCGTCTTTAGTTGGCAAGGGCTTTGAGAGGTCCGAGTGACAGGTTATTTGTACAGTGCGGTAGTTATGATCTCGTCTATGAGTTTCGGTAGAGCAGGGCAGGGCGGTGCCACTCTACGCCCTAAAAACGTCACACTGTGAGGTTTTGTTAACGGGCTTTCGACTCCTGTCACTCTCTTACAAAGAAAAAAACAAGGGATGACCGTTTGGTCATCCCTTGTTTTTTTGGTCCGAGTGACAGGAGTCGAACCTGCGGCCTCTTGAACCCCATTCAAGCGCGCTACCAATCTGCGCTACACCCGGATGTGCTTATCCATTATAGCAAAATCCGCTGGGTTGTCAAGAGCAAAACACAAAAAACATAAAAAATTACACGCGTGCTTGTAAATTGACTTCTTTATCACCTTATGGTATAGTGATATAGATTGAGAGGGTGAGCGCATGAATTTGATCGATATTACCCGCGAATTGACGCGAGCACCGGTCTATCCGGGTGACCCCGCACCGAGATTAGAGCCGCTGTCGCGCATGTCGCACGGCGACGTGTGCAACACCACGGCGATCTCCGCGTGCCTGCACAACGGCACACACATGGATGCGCCGCGCCATTTTCTGCCGGACGGCACTGCGATCGACAAAGTCGAGTTGAATGCCTGCATCGGCGAATGTGTCATCATTGAATGCGACGGCCTCCTGCTCGGCGACCGCGCGGAGGAACTGTTACCGCACCTCAAAAAGCGGGTGCTGTTCAAGGGTTCGGTGCAGCTGTCCCCGAGTGCCGCGTTTGTGTTATCGGATGCGGGTGTACTGTTGCTCGGTGTGGAAGGGCAGTCGGTTGCCCCGCCCCAATACACTGCAGAGGTGCATCGCCAACTGCTCGGCACCGGCATGGTGTTGTTGGAGGGGCTCGATCTTACCGAAGCCAAAGCGGGGGAAACCTATCTGCTGATGGCGGCACCGATCAAGATCGCGGGCGCGGACGGCGCACCGGTGCGTGCCGTACTCGCAGAGCCAAACCGTATCGATTGGAACGAGCGGTTGTGGCGGTAATCGAAAGAAATGCCTTGCAAACTGAGATAAAGTGTGATAATCTGTTTGAAAGTCTTACCCAAAAGGGGAGAATGAGATGAGTCAATACCGCTTACAGATTCCGGACGGCTACCGTCCGCATCTGGATATTCTGGAAACCGAAAAAGCAATCAAGCTTCTCAAGGATACGTTTGAGGAACGGCTTTCGCGCCATTTATCGTTAACGCGCGTTTCCGCACCGTTGTTCGTGTTACCCGCTTCGGGACTTAACGATAACTTAAGCGGCGTCGAGCGTGCGGTCAGCTTTGATATTCTTAACGACGACGGCCACGTGGCGGAAGTCGTGCACTCGCTGGCAAAATGGAAACGCTACGCGCTCAAACGGTACGGCATGGAGGTCGGCAAGGGCTTATATACCGATATGAACGCCATCCGCCGCGACGAGGTGACCGATAACATTCATTCGCTGTACGTCGATCAGTGGGACTGGGAAAAAGTCATTGCCCGCGAAGATCGCACGGTGGAAACGCTCAAGAGCATCGTCAACCGCATTTACAGCGTGTGCCTGGATATGGAAGCGATGATCGAAGCGCGGTATCCGTATTTGAACCGCAAGCTCCCTGATCACATCACGTTCGTCACCACGCAGGAGCTTGAGGATGAATATCCGAATTTAACGGCATCCGAGCGCGAAACCGAAGCGGCACGAAAATACGGTGCCATTTTCTTAATGCAGATCGGCGGCAAACTCCGTTCGGGCAAGAAGCACGACGGCCGCGCTCCCGATTACGACGATTGGCAGTTGAACGGCGATATTATTTTCTACTACCCGCTTTTAGAGCGCGCGCTGGAAATGTCGTCGATGGGTATCCGCGTAGATGAGGCATCGCTCAAAGCACAGCTGGAAGCGTCGGGTTGCACCGACCGCGCCGAGCTGCCGTTCCAAAAAGCACTCTTAAGCGGTGAACTGCCGCTGACGGTCGGCGGCGGCATCGGCCAGTCGCGGCTGTGCATGTTCTTCTTGGAAAAAGCCCACATCGGCGAGGTGCAAGCATCCTTGTGGCCGCAGGAGATGGTGGAGCGCTGTGCTAAGGCGGGAATCCCGCTGTTATAAAAAAATTAAGAAATTTCAAAAAACACTTGATTTTTCGGTTAGCATTCATTATAATGGTTTAGCGCATGAATGCTGACACGGAGAGTTGGCTGAGTGGTCGAAGGCGCACGATTGGAAATCGTGTGTACGTTAATAGCGTACCTAGGGTTCAAATCCCTAACTCTCCGCCATTGATTTTGAGCGAAGGATTCCTTCGTTTTGGAATACTCCAGCTTCTGAAAGAGGTGACAAGAATGAAAGAGAATATCCATCCCAAGTACGAGAAAACCACGATTACCTGCGCTTGCGGCGAGGTCATTGAAACCGCGTCCACCAAGGAGAATATCCGTGTGGAAATCTGCTCCAAGTGCCATCCGTTCTTCACCGGCAGACAGAAGCTGGTTGATACCGGCGGTCGTGTTGATCGTTTCAACAAGCGCTTTGGTATGAAAGAGAGCAAATAAGATTGTGGACAAGGGCAGTGCACGGAGCACTGCCCTTTCTCGTTGTGAGGTGATAAAATGGAAATTGCGTATAAAACCGTCGCCAAATCCGCAACGGCGGAATATGTGGATCGCCGTTCCCGTTTTATCGGTGCGGTATGTCCCGTAACGACCGAACAAGAGGCGTTGGATTTTATCGCTGCCAAGAAAAAAGAACACTGGAATGCGCGCCACAATGTATACGCATACGTATTGCGTGAGGGGGGCATCAGCCGTTTTTCGGACGACAGCGAGCCGCAGGGAACCGCAGGCCTTCCCACCCTTGAAGTGTTGCAAAAGCAGGGGCTTACCGATTGCGCCATCGTCGTCACCCGTTACTTTGGCGGTATTTTGCTCGGTACAGGCGGTCTGGTGCGCGCGTATTCGCAAAGTGCGGCGCTTGCCGTGAATGCGGCGGGCGTGATCGAGCGCCGCTTGTGCGCGTACGGGGAGATCGCGTGTGACTACGCGCAGTACGGCTTTTTGCAATCGCTGATTCCCGAATGCGGCGGCAGGGTGGACGACGCCGCGTTTGAAAGCGCCGTCACGGTCTCGTTGCATCTGCCGACAGAAGCGGTGGATGCGTTTCAAAAACAGCTCACCGATCGTTCCTGCGGAGCGTTGACGTTTGTCAAAACCGACGAACGGTACGATTTCTTTTAAAAAGTTTCAAAAAAATAAAGGAAAATACGCGAATGCTTGCGTATAACAAAGTAAAAGGCGGTGAGAGCATGAATGTGAGAGAGCGAATTGAGCAAAATGAACGGTTGATTTTATCGCCGCGCGCGACGTTTGCGGCAGATAGTAAGGGGCGCGAAAAAGCGGAAGACAAGTGCGAATTCCGCACCGATTTTCAGCGTGACCGCGACCGGGTCTTGCACAGCAAGGCGTTCCGCCGCTTAAAGCACAAAACGCAGGTGTTCCTGTCGCCGAAAGGCGACCATTACCGTACGCGCTTGACGCACACGTTAGAGGTCTCGCAGATCGCGCGCACCATTTCCCGCGCCTTACAGCTCAACGAGGATCTGACTGAGGCGATCGCGTTAGCGCACGATTTAGGGCACACTCCGTTCGGCCATGCGGGTGAGCGGGCGCTGGATCGCTGCATGGACGGCGGATTTCGTCACTATGAGCAAAGCGTGCGCGTGGTCGAGTGTCTGGAAAACGACGGCCAGGGGTTAAATCTCACGTGGGAAGTGCGAAACGGTATGCTCTGCCACACCAAGGGTGAGCAGGCACAAACGCTCGAGGGACGCATCGTGCGTGTCGCAGACCACGTCGCGTATATCAATCACGATATTGACGACGCCCTGCGCGCCAAGGTGTTTTCGGAATCGGATATTCCGTCAGAGATTCGTGCGGTGCTCGGCGAGACCCGCGCCGAGCGCTTTGATACGCTGATTCGGTCGGTAGTGGAAAACAGTACGGACGATATCGCGTTTGCTCCCGCCGTGCAGCAAGCGTTTGACGCGATCCATACGTTTATGTTCGATCGCTTGTACTTGGATTCCATCGCCAAAGACGAGGAGAAAAAGGTGGATGAATTTATCTGCCGTCTGTATGAGTATTACGTCGGGGATGTCGCCCGTTTACCGCAGGAATATCAGCTGATCGCCTTGCGTGACGGCGTCGAACGCGCCGCGTGTGATTATATCGCCGGCATGACAGATAATTTTGCGCTGGAAAAGTACCACGAGCTGTTTGTTCCGCGCGGTTGGTCTGGTCAGCATATCAGTGCTATATAAAAACAGGAACGCAACATTGAAGAGAGGATAATCGTATGTTACCGGATAGCTTTATACAAGAATTGAATGCGAAAAATGATATAGAAAGTGTTGTATCGTCGTACGTTTCCATGAAACGCCGCGGTCGAAATTTAGTGGGACTTTGTCCGTTCCACGGCGAAAAGACGCCGTCGTTTAACCTCTATCCCGAAACCAATTCGTTTTATTGCTTCGGTTGCGGTGCAGGCGGTGACGTCATCACCTTTATCCGAAAAATCGAAAATTTAAGTTATGTTGACGCGGTCAAGTTTTTGGCGGACCGCGCAGGGCTGTCGATGCCGGAGCAATCGTACAACGATACGACGGCGAAACAGCGCATGCGTATTTTGGAAGCCAACCGCGAAGCGGCACGCCTGTTCCATTCGTTTTTGTACTCGCAGGACGGCCGCGTCGGTCTGGAGTATTATCATAGCCGCGGGTATACCGATGCCACCATCAAGCACTTCGGGTTGGGGTACGCCCCGCAAAGTTTTGATTTTTTACGCTCCGAATTGCGAAAAAAGGGATTTCACGACGAAGAACTGGTGCTCGCGTGGCTGTGCGCCAGAAGTAAAAACGGGCGCGGGATCTATGATATTTTCCGCAACCGTGTGATGATCCCCATCATCGACGTGCGCGGCAACGTCATCGCGTTCGGCGGCCGCGTGCTGGACGATTCCAAACCGAAATATCTCAACTCCGGTGACACACTGGTGTTTAAAAAGACTAACAATTTGTTCGCCCTGAACTTCGCCAAACAGCAAAAAACGGATCACCTCATTTTGTGCGAGGGCTATATGGACGTCATCGCCCTGCATCAGGCGGGCTTTCAAAACGCGGTGGCGGCGCTCGGTACGTCGTTTACCGCGGAGCACGCGCGGCTTTTGTCACGGTATACCGACGAGGTCGTGCTGGTGTTCGATGCGGATGCCGCCGGTCAAAAAGGCGCACAGCGCGCCATCGGTCTGTTGCGGGACGTCGGCATGCGGATTCGTCTGGTCACGATTCCCGACGGCAAGGATCCGGACGAGTTCATCAAGAACAACGGACCGGAACGCTTCAAACTACTCGTCGAACGTGCGTCAAACGACGTGGAATACCGCTTGATCGAGCTCGGCAAACGGCATTTGCTGAACACGTCCGACGGTAAGGTCAATTATCTCAAGGAAGCCACCGCTCTGCTGGCGGATCTGCACAGTCCCCTTGAGCGGGACGTGTATCTCGGTCGCTTGGCGGCAGACCTGCACGTATCCAAAACGGCGTTGCAGTCCCAGTTGGAGTTTCAACTCAAACAGCGGCGGCGCAAGCAGCAGGAAAAACAACTCTCGCAGGTGGTGCGCGGCAACGAAAGTGCCACGCAAAAGGTAAATCCCGATGCAAAGGAGCACGTACGCGGTGCCAGCGCGGAGGAAAGTCTGCTCGGTGCCGTTTTACTCAACCCCGATTATTTGACCGCCGTAGCCCCGCTCCTGTCACCCGAGGAAATGGTCACACCGTTCAACCGCAAGGTGTACGAGCAACTGCTCGGTCGGTATCAGCAGGGCCTCAGTGTGGAACTCAGCTTTTTATCGGAAGAGTATGAACCCGATGAAATGGCATATATTACAAAAATGGTGCGGGATGCGCGTGAGCACGTCTCGTCGCTCACCGTCGAGGAAGCGAAGCGCTACGTCTCGGTCATAAAAAGTGAGAGTCAATTAGCGGCGCTCCGTCAACCGTCGGAACTGACTCCTGAACAAATTCAGGAAAAGCTTAACGCTATGAAACAAATGAAAAAATAAAAGTAAACTAACGATCGCACGGAGGAAAGAAAAATGCAAGAAAACAAAGCCGACATTCTCAAGGAAGTCACCGGTCAGGAATCACTCGTATCCGATGATCTGGTGGATGTCTCACTGATAAAAAAGGATAAGAAGACACAACTCAACGAGCTCATTGAACTCGGTCGCACCAAGGGCAAGCTCACAACGCAAGAGATCTTGGATGCGATGGAAAATCTGGATTTTGATCCGGAACAGATGGACAAGCTGTACGAAACGCTGGAAAGCTTGAGCATTGAGGTCATCGATGATTTCAGTGAAACGGTGTTTGAGGAAATGGAGGCCGCCGTTGAAGTTGCCGAAACTGAGAATAATGACGATGCTTCCGCCGACAGTGTTTCCACCGACGATCCGGTCAAGGTGTACCTCAAAGAGATCGGTCGCGTTCCGCTGTTGTCGCCCGAAGAGGAGATCGAATTATCCATCAAGATCGCCGAAGGCAGCGACTACGCAAAAAAACGTCTTTCCGAAGCCAACCTCCGTTTGGTGGTCAGCATCGCGAAACGCTACGTCGGCCGCGGCATGCAGTTCCTGGATCTGATCCAGGAGGGTAATCTGGGCTTGATCAAAGCGGTTGAAAAATTCGATTATACCAAGGGCTTTAAATTCTCCACCTATGCGACGTGGTGGATCCGCCAGGCGATCACGCGTGCGATCGCCGACCAGGCGCGCACCATCCGCATCCCCGTACACATGGTGGAGACCATCAATAAAGTGAAAAAGGTATCCAGTCAGCTGTTGCACAAAAACGGTCACGAGCCGACCGCCGAAGAAATTGCCGCAGAGCTGGAGATGCCGGCGGAAAAGGTGCGCGAGATCATGCGTGTCGCGCAGGAACCGGTGTCGCTTGAGACCCCCATCGGCGAGGAGGAAGACAGCCACCTCGGTGACTTTATCCCCGACGACGAAGCGCCCGCACCGGCGGATGCGGCATCCCGTATGTTACTTCGTGAACAGCTGCGCGACGTGCTCGGCACCTTAACTCAGCGTGAAGCGCGTGTGCTGTCGTTGCGTTTCGGCTTGGAGGACGGCCGCCCGCGCACATTGGAGGAAGTCGGCAAGGAATTCGACGTCACGCGTGAGCGCATCCGCCAGATCGAAGCAAAGGCATTACGTAAACTGCGTCATCCCAGCCGCAGCAAAAAATTAAAGGATTTCTTAGATTAACACTTGACAACTGCCGTATTTGTGGTAGAATAAAGTTCGTGCCGAAACACGGCTGTCATCCGGGCCTTTAGCTCAGTTGGTTAGAGCAACCGGCTCATAACCGGTTGGTCCCGGGTTCGAGTCCCTGAAGGCCCACCAAAAAACACGGTGTAGGGGATCATTCTCCTACACCTGCATACAGGGGCATAGCTCAGTTGGTAGAGCAGCGGTCTCCAAAACCGCGTGCCGAGGGTTCGAGTCCTTCTGCCCCTGCCAAAACAAAAGACCACCCATCAGGGTGGTCTTTTGTTTTGGCAAAGAAGTTGTTTCATCCACGGCACGCGGAGCGTGTCGTGGGGCGCGTATGCGAGCGCTCGCGGT
>JAZNRA010000074.1:0-3037 GCA_045590415.1 Acutalibacteraceae bacterium
GGGAAAAATATGCGTGTGGAAATCAATAATCATATTTTCTCGGCATACCCTTTCGCGACGTTAGATGTGTGCCAGATCCTCGCAGGAAAGCGTCGTCACACCGTTCGTCGTCAGAATTTCGTCGATTTTTTCGCTGTCGGATGCTTTGAGCACCACGTAGGCCTCCTCCGAATCAATGGACAGACCGTACATGTATTCAATGTTCACGCCGCCCTTGTCAATGATCTTAAGGAGCTTTTGCAGTGAGCCGGCGGTGTGTGCGATCTTGATAATGGAAACGTCGGAAAGCAGAGAGGAGAAGCCGTTTTCGATCAGCTTTTCCTTGCCGAGAGCCGCGTTGTCCACGATCAGACGGAGCAGACCGTACTCGGTGGTGTCGGCGAGACTCATCGAGAGAATATTGACTTGGTTCTCTTTCAGCACGTTCAGGACCTCGGAAAGTCTGCCCGTTCTGTTTTCGATGAATACGGTTAATTGTTTTGCAAACATAACACAATCCTCCTAAAAATCAATATCAATATAACTTGCGGTTGTCGATCACGTGCACCGCTTTTCCTTGGCTTCTCACCAGCGACTGGGGTTCCACGATCTTGATCTTGGCGTTGATGCCGAGCGCCTGCTGAATGACGTGGGCGATCTTTTTGGTCAACGCTTCGATAACGCGGATCTCGTCGGTGTAATATTTCTGATCCAATTCCACCTGCACCTCAAGAGTATCCAGATTGTTCACGCGATCCACGATCATCATATAGTGCGGTGTTACCTCCTCGACCTCGACCAAAGCGGCTTCGATCTGACTCGGGAACACGTTGACGCCGCGGATGATGAGCATATCGTCCACACGGCCCTTGAAGCGGGAGATCCGCGCGCTGGTTCTGCCGCATTCGCAGGGGGTGCGATCCAGACTGGTCAGGTCCTTGGTGCGGTAACGGATCAGCGGGATTCCTTCCTTGGTCAGCGTCGTGAAAGCCAACTCGCCTACCTCGCCGTCGGCGACGGGGGTGAGCGTTGCGGAATTCAGGATCTCGGGATAGAAGTGATCCTCGCACACGTGCAGACCCTTATGGAACTCACAGTCACAAGCCACACCGGGCCCCATGACCTCGCTCAAGCCGTAAATGTCAAACGCCTTGATGTTAAGACGAGACTCGATTTCCTTGTGCATCTTCTCGGTCCACGGCTCGGCACCGCAAATGGCGGCTTTCAGCTTGATCTTATCCAACAGTCCCTCTTCGGCAAGCGCCTCGGAGATGTGCAGTAGATACGAGGGCGTACACGCGATCGCGGTCGCGCCGAAATCGATCATCATCGTGGTCAGCTTCTTGGTATTACCGGTGCTCATGGGAACGACCGTCGCGCCGATCTTCTGCGCGCCGTCGTGTGCGCCGAGGCCGCCCGTAAACAGCCCATAGCCGTACGCCACCTGAATAATGTCCTCTTTGGTAACGCCCGCCATGGTCATACATCTGGCGACGCATTCCGCCCACACGTCCAGATCGTGTCGGGTGTAACCTACCACGGTCGCTTTACCGGTGGTGCCGCTGGAGGCGTGAATTCTCACGATTTGGGAATTGGGAACGGCAAACAAACCAAAGGGGTAGTTGTCGCGCAGATCGTCTTTCGTGGTAAAGGGGAGCTTGGTCAGATCCTCGAGCCCCTTAATATCACCGGGCATCAGGCCGATCGCCTGCATTTTTTTGCGATAGAATTCCACGTTGTGGTACATATAATCGACCAGCTTGACGAGCCGAGCACTTTGAAGAGCCGTCATCTGATCTCTGCTCATACATTCCTTGGTTTCGTTCCAGATCATTGTTATTCTTCCTTTCAATGGCTTGCCTTATACCCGCGGGTAAAGGCCTCTTGATTGATTTCAACGGTTTTTTGCGGTACGGTGTCGGCAATGGTATCCAGCCACACCTGCTCATCAAATCCGATACAGCCGGCGGCGAAACCGAGCACTACCGAATTGAGGACCTTGCTGTTTCCGAGCTCCAACGCGATCTTTTGACCGTCAATGGCGTAGACCGCGTGCGTTTTCTTCAACTCTTCCAAAATGTTTTCGGGGTACTCTTTGGTACCGATCACCACTGTCATGGGATCGATCCGACAATCGTTAACCACGAGCACACCGTCCTTTTTCAGGAAGTGAGCGTAGCGGAGGGCTTCCAAACGCTCGAATGCAATGACGACGTCTGCCTGCCCTTCTTCCACCACGGGCTCACTGACCGCCTCGCCGAAACGGACGAACGTCACCACGCTGCCTCCCCGCTGTGCCATGCCGTGCACCTCGGAGATCTTTACGTCACAGCCCTCCGCGAGAGCCGCTTTTCCGATAATTCTGCTGGTGAGCAGGGTGCCTTGACCACCCACACCAACGATCATAATATTCTTTGTCATATTATTTCTCCACCATTTCGATCGCGTTGAATTTACAATAGTTTTGGCAAAGCCCGCAGCCGTTGCACATCGTGGGATCGATGCGCATGCCGTCCGCGGTTTTGGTAATGGCGGGACAGCCGATCTTCAGACACATACCGCATTTCTTGCACGCTTCGGCGTTGATGACGCACTTGTTCGGGAATTTCTGCCCCTTGAGCAGTGCACACGGTGCTTTGGCGATGATGACCGTCAGCGTATCGCCGTTCACACTCTCACGGATGATGCGCTCTAACTCCTTCACGTCAAATGCGTTTACTTCGATCACGTTGGGGACCCCGACCGCACGGCAAAGCGCGGCAAGATCGATCGCATAGGTATCCTCGCCCTTAAGGGTCTTGCCCGTTGCCGCGTGCTCCTGATGCCCCGTCATACCCGTGGTACGGTTATCCAGGATCATCACGGTCCCCGTTGCCTTGTTGTAGACCATATTCACCAAGGAGTTGATACCCGTATGTAAGAAGGTGGAATCACCGATCACGGCAACCCAGTTCTTAATAAACTCTTTTCCCTTCGCTTTTTCCATACCGTGCAGGGCGGAAATACTGGCACCCATACAGATGGTGGTGTCGATGACACCGAGCGGCGCCACCGCACC
>JAZNRA010000075.1:0-5316 GCA_045590415.1 Acutalibacteraceae bacterium
AAGGTTAATAAATATTTGCATAAACCCCACGCCCAAACGGAAATTCCGTTCGGGCTGTCGGGCTATATGCGGGTTTTTGCGTTTAAAAGATGAAAATTCATGCGCTTTAAGTTTTTTTTGGTGAGCATTCCATAAACCGAAAAAAGGGCGGGCGTTTAAGATAAATTATATTTTAACAAAAAATTTTTTAAGGAGTAAAAGAAGTGGCAAGAATCGCTGGTATTGATTTGCCTAGAGAGAAACGCATCGAAATTGGTCTTACCTACATCTATGGTATCGGCCGCAAGACCGCTAACGATATCCTGGTTGCTTCCGGCGTGAATCCCGATACTCGTGTTCGGGATCTGACCGAGGATGAAATTTCCAAATTGCGTGAGTACATTGACCACAACTGTGTCGTGGAAGGCGATCTGCGCCGTGACATCGCGTTTGATATCAAACGTTTGATCGAAATCGGTAGTTATCGCGGTCTGCGCCACCGCAAAGGTCTGCCGGTGCGCGGACAGCGCTCCAAGACCAACGCGCGTACCCGTAAGGGTCCGAAGAAGACCATCGCCAACAAGAAGAAGTAAGCAGGAGGGATAGAGAATGGCTGCTGCAAAAACAACTGCGAAGAAGGGCACTGTCCGTCGCAAAGAGCGTAAAAATATTGAGCGTGGCGCCGCACATATCCAGTCCACATTCAATAACACCATTGTTACCATCACCGACACGCAGGGCAATGCGTTGTCCTGGGCGAGCGCCGGTGAACTCGGTTTCCGCGGCTCGCGGAAATCCACCCCCTTTGCTGCTCAGACGGCTGCGGAAACCGCTGCCAAAGCAGCAATGGAGCACGGTCTGAAGACCGTCGAAGTGTACGTTAAGGGTCCGGGCGCCGGCCGTGAAGCCGCGATCCGTGCCTTACAGACCGCAGGACTCGACGTTACCATGATCAAAGACGTAACGCCCGTCCCCCACAACGGATGCCGTCCTCCCAAGAGAAGACGCGTATAACACGAGAATTTAGGAGGTGCAACCAAAATGGCAAGATATACCGGTGCGGTGTGCAGACTCTGCCGCCGTGAAGGACAGAAATTGTTTTTGAAGGGCGAGCGCTGCTATACCGGCAAATGCGCCGTTGCCCGCCGTGCGTACGCACCCGGCCAGCATGGTCAGGCCCGTAACCGCAAGGCATCTGAATACGGCAAACAGCTCCGTACGAAACAGTACGCAAGACGTTACTACGGCGTGCTTGAGGGTCAGTTCCGTCACTATTTTGAAATGGCGACCAAAATGACAGGCGTGACGGGTGAAAACCTGCTTCGTTTGCTCGAGTCCCGTCTGGATAACGTCGTGTATCGTCTGGGCTATGCCAGCTCCCGTGCAGAAGCTCGTCAGCTGGTCACTCAGGGACATTTCACGGTTAACGGCCGCAAGGTCAACATTCCTTCTTACCTGACCAAGGTCGGTGAGGCGATCGCCGTGAAAGAAAACAGCCGCGCGCTCGATAAGATGAAGGCCATCGCTGAGGCGAACAGCTCTCGTCCCGTTCCGAAG
Source organism: Acutalibacteraceae bacterium (assembly GCA_045590415.1). Taxonomy (GTDB): domain Bacteria; phylum Bacillota; class Clostridia; order Oscillospirales; family Acutalibacteraceae; genus RGIG3009. The sequence continues at coordinate 1,537 of JAZNRA010000075.1, forward strand.
TGGCTTGAGAAGACCGCTGAATGGGAAGCGAAGATCGCTGCTGCGCCTGCTCGTGAAGATATTGATCTTCCGATCGAGGAAACCCTTATCGTCGAGTTGTACTCGAAATAATCCGAGACATTGCACACTGTTGCAAGTTCGTACGACACATTACGGAACGCACGCGTACGCGTTGTGCGCGTAGCCGTTTCGTTCATTAAAAGGAGGGTTTTGAATGATAGAGATTGAGAAGCCCAGAATTGAAGCGTTGGACCTCGCTGCAGACGGTACCTACGGTCGCTTCGTTGTTGAACCGTTGGAAAGAGGTTACGGCACGACTCTCGGCAACAGCCTGCGTCGTGTACTGCTCTCCTCGCTGCCGGGTGTGGCGGTCACTTCCGTTAAAATCGACGGCGTTCTTCATGAGTTTTCCACCATCGAAGGTGTGAAAGAAGATGTGACGGAGATCATCCTGAACATCAAGGACCTGGTTTTGAACCTGAACGGTGACGGACCGAAGACCGTGTACGTTGAGGCCCAGGGCCCCTGTGAGGTCACGGCGGGTTCTATCAAATGTGACAGCGAAGTGGAGATCCTGCGTCCCGAAACGCATATCGCGACGCTGGGTGAAAACGGCAAGCTGAACATGGAGATCACTCTGGATAAGGGCCGCGGTTACGTTCCTGCTGAGCGTAACAAGCAGATCATGCAGCCCGTTATCGGCGTGATTCCGGTCGACTCCATCTACACGCCCGTGGTCAAGGTCAACTACGCGGTCAGCAATACCCGCGTGGGTCAGATCACCGACTACGATAAGCTGAGCTTGGAGGTTTGGACCAACGGTACCATCTCTGCTCAGGAAGCTGTTTCGTTGGCAGCAAAGATCATCACCGACCATCTGGCGCTGTTCGTGGATCTCTCCGGCGAGATGTATGCCGGCGATTCCATCATGGTCGAGAAAGACGACAAGGGCAAGGAGAAGGCGCTCGAAATGACGATCGAAGAACTCGATCTGTCGGTCCGTTCCTTCAACTGCTTAAAGCGTGCCGGTATCAACACGGTGGAAGATCTGACCAACAAGACCGAGGACGACATGATGAAGGTCCGCAACCTCGGCCGCAAGTCTTTGGAAGAAGTTATCAACAAACTGGCGTCGTTGGGCTTTAGTCTGCGCGACGAAGAGGAATAAGGAAATCTATTCCGCAGAATTCTGAAAAGGAGTGAATTCACATGCCCGGAACTCGTAAACTCGGCAGACCTACCGCTTCGCGTATGGCAATGCTGAGAGCGATGGTGACCTTCTTGCTGGAAAAGGGTCGTATCGAAACGACCGTTACCCGCGCTAAAGAAGTTCGCGCCATGGCAGAAAAAATGATCACGATCGCAAAACAGCCGACTCTGGCTAATAAGCGACTGGTGTTCTCTTTTGTGACAAAAGAGAGCGTTTGCAAGAAATTGTTTGATGAGATCGCTCCCTCCTATGAGGGTCGCAACGGCGGTTACACCCGCATCATCAAGATCGGCGCACGCCGCGGTGATGCTGCGGAGATGGCCATCATCGAGCTCGTGAAATAAGTCACATAAGCAAAAGACCTCGACGAATGTTCGTCGAGGTCTTTTTTATTTCTCTTCGGGGTAGGTGTAACCCTTAGGGACGTTTAAGAGGTAATCAGCGGATACTTTGAAGAAACGTGCCAGTGCGGCGATATCCTCCACACTCGGTTCGCACTGCCCGCGCTCAATATAGGACACTTTACGCTGAGTCATATTGACGGCCTTGCCAAGCTCGGTTTGATTTAAATCGGCGTCTTCGCGCAGATTTTTTATTTTCTCGCCGAAAGACAGACGCATTTCCATCACCCATAGTTAGTATACCGTAGACAGAAACTGTCTATTGACATTTAGACAAAAAATGTCTATAATGAGGGTGCCTGTCTAGGTGTTCTCAACGTTGTATGTGCAGAAAGGTTGATGTAGAAATGAAAAAAGTATTGTCCATCCTGTTAACTATTTGTTTGTTGCTCGCGGTCGTACCTTGCGGCATTCTGTCCGTCGGTGCTAGCGATTACATTGTGGTGGACACGGAAGCGGTCGATCCCGCACCTTCCTCCACAGCAACCACTACCCAAACAACCACCGCGGTTCAGGGTGACAGCACGCAAAATCTGACTTGGGCTGAGGTAAAGGCACAGATGCCGGCGAATCTGAACGGTTCCACCTTGGTTTTCTACAACTGGAACGAGCTGAGCTCCATCACCGATGCTCAAAAAGTGGTGAATGATTTTACGAACGACACCGGTATTAAGATTGACTATCAGGTAGGTAACTATTCGACCTACGCTACTGAAATTGCGGCGATGCAAGCGGCTAAGAAGGTTCCGGACATCATCCGTATGAAGGACTTGAACCCGGCGCTTATGGCGATGTTGCAGCCCTTGTCCAACACCGGTTACGATTTCAGTGATGCGGCTTGGGATCAGGACGTCATGGATCGGTATTCCTATAGGGGTGTTGCTTATGCTACCAACATGGTTAACACCGTTATGCAGCAGCCCGACGTATTCCTGTACAATAAGAAGCTTCTCAGCAAATTCGGTATGAATAATCTGGATCCCTATGCGCTGTGGAAAAAAGGTCAGTGGAACTACGACAAGTTTGTTGAAGTTTGTCAAGCATTCAATGAAGAAGCGGGCGACAGCTACATCGCGTTCTCTCCGTACAAATGGCAGGCATTCGCACAGGTGCAGGGCAGCGACTTCGTTTTGTATACTGAAAACGGCTTCAAGAACAACGTGACCGACACGAAATTGAGAGACGGCTTGCGCAAGATGATCGAGATGAAGGAAGACGGCCTGGTTGCGGATACTGCTTATCAGCGTCAAGCGTTTGAGGCAGGCAACGTTCTGTTCTTCTACGATTCGATCATCGGTGCAAGAAAAACGCACTTCTACTTCACCGGTATGAAGGGTGACGGTACGCTCGGTATCGTTCCGATTCCCGGAATTACCGGACAGGACTACTATCAGCCGTTTCTCGAGTTGGAGGCGTATGCTGTTCCCACCGGTGCAAAGAATGCGGCGGCTGTTCCGTATTTCCTGCGCTACTGGCTGGATGCTGAAAACTACAATATCAACCAGTTCTTTGCTAACAAAACCGTTCTTGAAGTGTACAATCACTGCATGTCGCAGGAAAACCGCATTATGGCCAATAACTTTCTGTACGTTATGACCGAGGCAAATGGTTTCGGCGATAAATTGGCTGAGATCATGCGTGGTACGGCAGCTGGTGTTGCAACCCATCTCAATGAGATGAAAAACCAACTTGAGAGCGCCGTAAGACAGACCAATGATACTATGGATAGAAACATTCCCTATGTATGCAAACACTCCTATGATAACGATTGCGACAGCACCTGTAACCTGTGTGATGCAATCCGCACCGTACCGAATCATATCTACGACAATGCGTGTGATACCACTTGCAACGTGTGCGACACGGTCCGCACGGTTCCAAACCATCTCTATGACAACGCATGTGATACTACCTGCAACATATGTGATGCGGTCCGCACGGTTCAACCGCACAAATACTATGCCGTACATTTTGCAGACGACACGATCCACTGGCGTGAATGTGCCGTGTGTGAACACAAAACGGATGTCGGTGACCACACCTACGACGACACCTGTGATGCCGATTGCAACGTGTGCGGTCAGATCCGTACGATCGAGCACACCTACGACGGTGCTTGCGATACCGTTTGCAACGTGTGTGAAGATGTGCGTGAGAATACAGCGGCGC
>JAZNRA010000076.1:0-18398 GCA_045590415.1 Acutalibacteraceae bacterium
CTGCTTTTCTTCGAAACACTTCTTCTGCTAAACATTCTACCTTTGTATAACTTCTTGACATAACACAACCCCCTGTCGTAGTTTCTAATTCTACAACAGGGGGTTCTTTTATTCAATGTCCGTTTTTCGGGATACAGTCCACTGATGCTTTGAGGGGTTTTCTTACACAGTAAAATCGAGGCAGGCGCGGGTGGCGGTGAAGGGGCGAACATAGGTGTCGGCGACCGCCACGTGATCGGGGTGAGTGGCATAGTGTTTAAGCGCCTCTTCATTTTCAAAGGACGAATCCAGCATGATATCCACATTGGAAGTGTCCAGTTTGTCAATATACACCTTGATCTCTAAAAGCCCCGGAATCTTACCGGCGAGCGCTTCGAGGTGCGCTTTGATGTCGGCTTTGACGGCGGAAAGTTCCGTCTCCGGCATCTCCTTGAGTTTCCATAAAATGACGTGTTTGACCATGGTTATACTCTCCTTTACAGTAATTGTATGATCCATTCGGTAATGAGAACGATCCCGCAGCAGGACACGGCAACCGTGAATAAGCCGGCACCAAACCATGCGATAACGATACCGGCGAGGAGTGCCAGGGCGCCGGCAAGGGGGTACCCGGTGGCTTGCACGATGGCGGGGAAGGTCATGATTGCCAGGGTGACATAGGGGACGTAATACAAAAACGAGCGAAAAAAGCGGTTGCGGATCGGTTTTTTAATGAAGGTCATGGGCAGGACGCGCACGGCATAGGTGGCGAGTGCCATGACGGCGATATAGATCCAGTTCACGGTGTATCCACCTCCTCGCCCCGCGGGAAGAGCAGCGCTGCCGCGGAGGATAAGACGACCGTGAGCAGGATGATGCGCATACCGTTTGACAGATCGCGGATGAGCGGCAGATGCTCGGATGCGTAGCTTGCCGCAAAGCAAACGGCGATGAGTCCCATAACAACTTTATCTTTACGGGCGGGTGGGATAAAGATCGCAATAAACATGCCGTACAATGCGACGCCGAGGGCACTGGTGAGACTTTGCGGGAGAATACTGCCGACGACGGTGCCGAGCGCGGTGCCGAACGCCCAACCGGGAACAGCGACGGAGAAGGCACCGTACGAGTAATAAGGATTTAATGTGCCGCGGCGCGCGATGGCGATACCGAACAGTTCGTCCGTCAGGTGAAAGGCGATGAGGTAGCGGTGCCAGAACGGCATCTCGTGGTCGATGCGCTGACTTATGGCGCAACTCATCAGCAAATAACGCGCGTTAATGATGAGCGTGACCAGTGCGATCTCCAAAACGGTCGTCCCCGCCGCGATGAGGGAAAACACTGCGTATTCGCCGGTGGAGGTGGTGCAAAACCAACTTGCCATCAGTCCTTGGAACCACGACAGACCGGCGTGCCGAACGGCAACGCCGAGCGAAAAGGACACGGCGAGATAACCGAGGGCGATTGGGACACCGTCGCGCAGACCCATTCGGAAGGCGGTTTTGTTGTGAGGTGATCGATATGCGTATTTACTGTTTTCCACGTTGATCCCTGCGTTTCTTTGAAATCAAGGAACAGTATACCACAGTTTTTGGCAATAGTAAAACGGTTTACACAAAAAATTGCATTATTTATTCAAAAGGTGTATACTGGCTGTTATAGCATTGTGAATTCGGCTCCCTTATGGTATGGAAAAGTCGGTGAAACGAACATGAGTAAAACAAAAGCATTGCGGTATGCATTTCCGAAAACGCTCCCCATCTTGGCGGGATTCGGGTTTTTGGGAATGTCGTACGGTATCTATATGAGTACGGCGGGGTTCCCGTTTTGGATGCCGCTGTTGATCAGCGTGGCGGTGTTCGGCGGCTCGTTACAGTTTGTGATGGTGACGATGCTGCTTAGCACTTTTTCGCCGATTCCCGCGTTTTTGATGGCCCTGATGATTCAAGCGCGACACGTGTTTTACGGTGTATCCATGCTGGAAAAGTACAAAGGAATGGGTATGAAAAAGCCGTATCTCATTTTTGGTTTGATCGACGAGACGTTTTCCATTAACTCCTCCGTTGCGCTCCCGAAAGAGGTAGATCGAGGATGGTTTTACGTTTTTGTTACACTATTTAATCACGTGTATTGGGTCGGTGGGACAGTGCTCGGTTGTGCACTCGGCGAGATGATTCCGTTCAATACCGAGGGAATCGATTTCGTGATGACCGCCATGTTTGCCGTTATTTTCTTGGAACAGTGGCTTAAAGAGAAACACCATGCGGCATCGGTGATCGGTGTGGTGTCGTCGGTGGCCTGCTTACTCCTCTTCGGTGAAGATTCTTTTATTATTCCTACCATGCTGTGCATGTTGGTGCTGCTTGCGGCGTTTCGTCGCCCGATCGGGAAAGTGGGTGGTGACGTATGACGTTGACCGAACAGTTGTTGACGGTGGGGTTGTGTGTTGCTGCGACGCTCATTACGCGCTTTGTCCCGTTTTTGGTGTTTTCTCCGAAACGCAAGACGCCCGCTTTTGTCTTGTATCTCGGGAGAGCCTTGCCGCCGGCTTTGTTCGGTATGCTGGTGGTGTATTGCCTCAAATCGGTGGATATTCTCGGCGGGGCGCACGGGGTGCCGGAATTTATGGCACTCGCGGTGGTCGTGGGGTTGCATTTGTGGAAGCGGCAGATGCTGTTATCGGTTGCCGGCGGCACGGTGTGTTACATGGTATTGGTGCAGATGGTATTTTGATCCCGCAAAAAAATTGCAAGATGGCTGTAGTTTTTCTTGCATTTTGGTTAAAAATAGAGTATAGTAAATAACGGTTAAAAAATTAACAAGAGGGAAGAGGCATTCGTATGGAAAAGGAAAGAAGAGTTGGTACGGTATCGCGTGGTATTCGCTGCCCCATTATTCGCGAGGGTGACGATCTGGCGGGCATCGTAGCAGACAGCGTGTTGCAGGCGGCCGAAGCAGAGGACTTTGAACTGCGCGATCGCGACGTCATTTCCATTACCGAATCCATTGTTGCCCGTGCGCAGGGAAACTACGCGTCGGTGGATGCGATCGCGGCAGACGTGCGCGCGAAACTCGGCGGCGGCACGGTGGGCGTGATTTTCCCGATCTTGTCCCGTAACCGTTTTGCGATCTGCCTGCGCGGTATCGCGAAGGGTGCCAAAAAGATCGTGCTGATGCTCAGCTATCCGTCCGATGAGGTCGGCAATGAACTGATCAGCTTGGATAAAGTGGACGAAGCCGGTGTCAATCCGTATTCGGACGTGCTGTCTTTGGAAAAATACCGCGAGTTGTTCGGTGTGAATAAGCACGAGTTCACCGGTGTGGATTACGTTCAGTATTACGGTGATCTTATCCGTGAGTGCGGTGCCGAGGTGGAGATTGTGTTCGCAAACCAAGCGAAGACCATCCTCGACTACACCGACTGTGTGCTCAACTGCGATATTCATACCCGTGCGCGCACCAAGCGGATCCTCAAAGCCGCCGGTGCCAAAGTGGTTTGCGGGTTAGACGATATTCTCAACGCGCCTGTGAACGGCAGCGGTTGCAACGAGAAATACGGTCTGCTCGGTTCCAACAAATCCACCGAGGATACCGTGAAGCTGTTCCCGCGTGAATGCAAGGCGCTTGTGTTAGACGTACAAGAGCGCATCTTAAAAGCGACCGGCAAGCACGTGGAAGTCATGGTATACGGTGACGGCGCGTTCAAAGATCCGCAGGGTAAGATCTGGGAACTGGCGGATCCGATCGTATCGCCCGCGTTTACCGATGGGTTGATCGGCACGCCGAACGAACTCAAGCTCAAATATCTGGCGGATAACGACTTCAAGGATCTGTCGGGTGAAGCGCTCAAAGAAGCAATTTCCAAGAGCATTAAGGAAAAAGAGGGAAGTCTTGTCGGCAACATGGCGTCGCAGGGCACCACGCCGCGTCAGTTGACCGATCTTATCGGCTCGCTGTGCGATCTGACCAGCGGTTCCGGTGACAAGGGTACGCCCGTTGTGTTGGTGCAGGGGTACTTTGATAACTATACCAACGCGTAAACAGCAATAGTGAACGCCGTGCGGCAAACGCCACACGGCGTTTGTCTTTTATGAAAAAGGTTGCAAACGTACATGCGGCGTGATATAATGGGCGATGAGAGAAAAAGGGGATGCGGTATGCAACTTTTATCTATTGGAAACAGTTTTTCGTTTGACGCGCAACGCTATGTGAACGGGATTGCACACGCGGACGGTGTAAACGTGCAAACGTTTAATCTGATGATCGGTGGTTGCTCGTTGGAGAGGCACTACCGCAACATGCTTAGCGAATTACCCCTGTACGAACTGGCAATGAACGGCAAAGATACGGGGTTTAAGGTGTCGATCAAAGACGCGTTGCTTAGCCGAAACTGGGACGTTGTGACGCTGCAACAAAACAGCGGCAATTCGTTTGACTACGAAACGTATCAGCCGTATTTGAACGCTCTTGCGGAATACGTGCGTCATTGTGTGCCGAAAACGAAACTGATTATTCATCAGACGTGGGCGTATCGTCCGGATATAAAACAAGTGATTCCGAATTTTCGTTATGCGGATCACAGAGAGATGTTCCGCGATTTAAAACAGGCGTATGACCTTGCGGCGAAAGAGATCGGTGCAGATAAGCTGATTCCGTGCGGTGCGGTGCTTCAAGAGTTGGTAGCGGCAGGGGAAACGGTGCATCGCGATCCGTATCATGCACATACGGGAATCGGACGGTATGCGTTGGGACTTATCTGGTATGCCGTTCTGACCGGTCGGGATATTACGCACAACACGTTTTCCGATTTTGATCAGCCGATCACCCCCGAACAAGTAGAACTTGTCAAGAGTTGTGTAAAAACCGTTTATAAGCAGTACTGTGAATGAAAAAGAACTCCCGCATCCACGATGCGGGAGTTCTTGCTTATTGCATAAGGGCGATAAACTCTCTCATAAAACAGGGGAGATCTTGCGGACGTCTTGACGTGACGAGATTACCGCACACCACGACGGGCTGATCCTTGTAGTTGGCACCGGCGTTGATGAGATCATCCTTGATGCCGGGGTAACAGGTGGCGTCCGCACCGCCGAGCACCTTGGCGGAAATGAGGATCTGTTGCCCGTGACAGATAGAGGCAATCGGCTTTTTCTGCTCGACCATCTCGCGCACCAAGCGGATAACGTCCGCATTTTGACGAAGTTTTTCGGGGGCGGAGCCGCCGGGAAGGATCAGGCCGTCGTAATCGGCGCTGTTGAGATCGGCGACCGCGTGCGTGGCATCACACTCAAAATGGTATTTGCATTTCACGGTTTTGGGGGCAAAGGAAGCGACGGTCACACCGTAGCCCTCCTCCAATACGCGGTAATACGGATATAAGAGTTCCGAATCGTCACACATATCGGACGTGATGATCAGTACGTTTTTCATCGTAACACCTCACTGATTGTTTTTGGCATACCCGTACAATCCGTACAGGGCGCAGGCGGCGGTATCTTGTACCAAAGAATACGGCAGTTTTGAAGCATTTTCAAAACCGTTTTTCATCAAATCGAACGATTTGGAGATCTGACCGCCGATGACCACTTCATCAAAGCGATCGACCGTGCGCTTTTTCTCGAGACAAAGCCCCAAACAGCGACCGAAGTGATAAAAGATATCCAAGAGCGCATGGTTTCCGCGTCTGGCTTCGTCTGCCATATCCTTGATGTTAGAGAAGACGTATCCCAGCTTGTTTGCCGCCTGCAAAAGCGCACGCGTGGAGACGTAATCCTCCGAGATGCCGTCCAAAAACGGCATGTTCCACAACGGGCTTGCCGGCGTTTGGCTGTCGTTCAGTTGAATGACACCGCCGAGGACGTTGGCATATCCCAAACCGGTGCCGAGCATTACGCACGCGACGTCGCGTGTTTTCAGTTCGGGCTTTTCTTCCAGAACACCCAAGGCAAAGGCGGTGGCGTCGTTCATGAAAGTCACCTGCATTTGCGGCAGCTTTTCCGCAAGCAGATCTTTTAAACGGATGCCGTAAAGCGTGTGAAGCTTGTGCTTCATTAAACTGGTGCCGGTGGTGTAGTCGAACGGTCCCGGAGTGGAAACGGCGAGGAAATCCGGCGCGGTTTCGCAGCAAAAGTCTAACAGGCGGGAAACGATGCCGTCCTTGCCGATTTCATCTTTAACGGCAAACTGACCGAGCTGTTTTTTTTCGTTTTGGAATACGCCGTATTTTACGGCGGTCCCGCCGATGTCTAATGCCAGGATTTTCATGCGATCATCTCTTCAACTGCGTTTTGTGAACGGTTACCACACCCACGCCGAGGTTGCGGATGCGGTAGTTACCGAAGTTTGCGGGAACGACGGCGATATCCAACGAATTCATATCGTAATAGAGTTCGGGGTGATCGATGGATTCCACGCGCACCTTTTCACCGTCGACCAGAGCCAGTACGTGGAACAAAGCGTCGGTGTTGTCGTCGATCTCGGTTTCAAAAATAAGGTTGCGGAGCGAGAAATACAGCAAGTCGTGCTCGCCGACGATGATCTCTTTGGCGGTACCGTTTTCACGCACCACGCCGCCGTGGTTTACGAGGTTTTCGGCAACCCATTTGGCGTCGCGATCCTTGCGGATAACGTCCTTGCCCATTTTCATGTGGATCGGGCGGGGTAAGCCGGTCTGCGGATCGGTGCGCTGATAGTCGTACAGTTTATAAGTGTAGGAGCCGACGGTCAAGCTGCCGATCTCCAGAATGACCTGGTTACGGCCGGAGGCGTGAATGGTACCCGCGGGGATCATGACCTGTGTGCCGGGGACGGAGTCCACCGCGTTGATGTATTTCTGATAATCAATGAGCTCGTGCGTGGTTTGTGCGCGATCCGCGAGCTCCATGAACTCATCGCCGCTGTGCTCGTCGGCAAAGCCGAGATACGTTTTTGCCTGATGACCGGCACGGACGACGTAATAGCTTTCGTCCTGACGGCCGAATTCGCCGTGGTTATTGACGACGTATTCAGCGTGCGGATGGCATTGGATGGACATGTTACCCGACGAATGGAACGTATCGTCGTAGTTGAAACGAACGGGGAAGTAACCGCCGAATTCGGTATACGCCTTGTGACCGAGCAGTTTCTCGCCCATGGCTTGCACGAAGGTGAAGAACGGCACTTCAAATTCCCCTGCCTCGTCCAGCATGGCAACCAAAGACACTTCGAGCGGGATCATATCGAAGATCCAGGCGCAGTTGCGCATTTCTTTCGGCAAGTTTCTGAGCTTGTGGATATAGAAGCCGCCCCACACGCCCTCCAGATACACGGGACGGCAACGGAAGGGACGTCTGTTGAGCTCCTCAAACAGCTCCATTACACTGCCGAACGGTAACATTTTCATTTGGGTGGGCTCGTCTGCGGTGATATAGTAATCGAGCTTTTGGGTTCTCATGAGTCCCCAACGCTGTTCCATCGCGGTTTCGAAATCCACGTAATAGTTACGGCGCATCATCAGTCCGTACGGGAGTTCTTCGGTCAGACCGATGTTGCGGTTCTTACCGTTTTTGCAATTCAAAACGGAGGTGCGGGGGGTGACGTCGATCCAGATGCGCAGATCGTATTCGCCCTGCAGTTCCTCGGACAAAGCACCTTTGCCGTATACGAGCACCTTGCCGCCGTTTTTGATGCGGGCTTTTAGCTGCTCGACCTTTTCGGCGTCCTGCAGGCCTTTATAGCCCTCACGATACCGTCTGCCGTACAGCAAAACGGGGTCGACCTCGCGGTCTTCGGGCAGGAACGGCTCAACCTTTTTCGTGATGACCTCACTCGGTAACATGACCGATGCCGCGTCGATAAATTCAATACCGGTGCGGGCAAGTTGTTGCTTGAGCACGTTGATAAGCATCTCGTATTCCGCGCCGGGATAGGCGTCGATACCGATGCTGTTGGCATTTTCAAAAAATTTGGCGATCGTTTTGCCAACGTTCAGAATGCCGCTGACTAAATTGTCTTTCACCGATGCGGGGACCTCGACCGTGTTGACGGCGTTGGGATCCGCATAGGGGAAGGGATGAAACATGAAACTCATACGCTTTGCACTCCTTTTACAGAATCTTTTAATCACATTATATTTGTAAAATGAAGATCCGTAAAGGGGCTATATTGACAAATAATAGAAGTATTTTGACATTTTTGCGGATTTGTTGTACAATAGATGCGAGGTGAGGATATGGAGTTTCACATTTTGGAATGTAAACACTTTGTCGCACCGTCTGCCACGTCCGTTATCAAGCGTACCGTTTGTAACCATGAGCTGGATTATTACGTAAAAGGTGAACGGACATTGTATATCGACGGTGTGCCGCACGAGGTGCATGACGGGTACGTGTGTTTTCGGCGTCCCGGGCAGGAGGTGTACAGCTTCGGTGATTACAACTGCTATATTATCACGCTGGATTTTTCAAAACAAACACCGATTGCAAATTACAGCCGAAACAAGGCCACCGTACCGGAGCCGCTTTCCGAAAACGGATTGATCACGGGGATCCCGACGGTGTTTTCGGTGCGCCGTTCCAAAGAAATACAGCAGCTTATCTCATCGCTTTCCGAGCAGGCCGACAAAAACGCGGAAGCATCGCACATGTTGCTCCGAGAGATCTTATACCTGCTCAACGCGGATATCTGCCACCGGTACTATGAGGAACACAGCGCCACGACGGCGATTGACGACGTGTTTGAATATATCAATAAGCATTACGCGGAAAAGCCGTCGCTTGACGAGTTGGCGGCGCTGTCGTACATGGACAAAAGTTATCTGTGCCGTGCATTCAAAAAGCGGTTTGGGCAGTCGCCGATCGAGGCGGTGATCCGCTTGCGCTTGAATCATGCGCGGGATCTTCTCTTTAACACCGATATGACCGTAAAAGAGATCGCGACCGCGTGCGGGTACAACGATACGTCGTTTTTTATTGCACAGTATAAAAAAACGTTTCAAAACACTCCGAGTGAAGAGCGAAGGACCATATTGTAACAAAAAAGCACCCGAGCGGGTGCTTTTTTGTTACTTTTTAAGCCATATAGCGTAGCGCTTACGGGAGCCGTCTTCCACGACTTGATCGACGGTCTTCCAGCCAAGCCGACCTTCGGTGTGCAGCTGCCACACCAGATCGTAGGCGAGACGCGCTTTTTGCGAATAGGTATATCCGCCGGGCCAGAGATCAGGGAGGTCACCCAGTCTGCCCTCCAAGCTGTCAAAGATGACGGGGGCTTCGTCCGACGCGAGCAACGTTTCCAGGAATTCGTAGCTCTTGCGGTAGATGGCGGGGGTCAGCTCGCTGACCGGCTCGACGTCGATCTTATACGGGCTGATCTCAATACCGTTTTGTGAAACCGCCACACTGTGGAACAGCGGCAGGTCAAACGCTTTGGCAGCGAGATCTTCCGGATACGCAAAACGGGTAGTGGCAATGTAGCTTTCGCCGTTTTCCATCACGGCGGTCATGGCGCGGGTGGTGCGCAACAGATGGATATGATCGGGATCGTTTTCGGTGACGAACACCGTTACGTTATCGCCGTACATTCCGGTGCTGGTGAGCGCCATGGCTTCGGCGGGGCTTTTCCCTTGTTTCATATAATAGTCTACCAAATGCACGCGCACTTCGGCGGGGGTGATATAGTTACCGGTGCCCGCGAGCATCGGGCTTTCACCCTTGGGGTTTTCGGTTTCGTGCAGGTATGTAACACCGTTATCCTTTAAGAAATTAGCCGCTTCATCCCACATGGGGCTGTATTTTGAACGGGGGGTGTTGCCGTTGGTGACGAGAGCCGTTTTGCCGTCCATGGAGATAAAGGGGTGGAACGGTTTTTCCGGGTCACCGCCGGCGGGGCGGGTGTGCGCGATGCCGATCGTGCCGGGAAGACTCAACACGTCCGTTTCGCGGATCAAGGTATCGACGTCACCGATCGCCTTGCGGTAGTACAGCCGACCCTCGTGAATGGTGGCGATACCGGTGCTCATGGCGCCGTCAAAATACTGTTGACGGCGCAACATTTCGAGCAACAGAGGCGCTGCTTGCTGATTTCCTGCATATCCTGCGATATTACACATATACGTCACTCCTTAACGGATTTGTTTTGCTGTTTGAATTTTGTAACGGAACCGAATACGAAACGGAACGCGATCGTGATCGCCACCATGAGTGCGGCGAATGCGATCAATATCGGTTTATACGAGCCCATGGCATCAAAGCACAGATTGACGAGCGGTGCTCCGAGGGCGTATCCCACGTAGTTGAGAGCGGCAAACAAGCCCAGTATTTTATCATAGGCGATGATGCCGAAGAAGTTGTTGACGAGCAACGGCACCAACAGCGTTTCCAAGGGAAGCGCGACCGCGTACAAGACGGCGAAAGCGATGGTGAGCACGATACCGTAAGCGGAAGAATCGGCCAACGCCAGGCACAAAAAGGCGGCAACCGATGCGATCTGGCAGGTGGTCATGACGACCGACAGACCGAAGCGGTCGTGCATCCAGCCCGTTAAGATCTTGCTCGCGGTCATGGCGAGGGAGTTGATGCTGACGACGGCGGCGATCAGAGACGGGGTCAGGCCGACGTCCTGCAAATGTGCGGCATACGCGCCCGAAATGCCTTGCAGGCACAAGCCGGTCAGTAACACGATGATACCGCTGATATAGAAGAACGATTTATGGCGGACTTGTGCAAAGGGAACGCCGATATATACGTCCGCTTGTTTCTTGACCTTTGCGGCGGGGGTAGAGGCCGTTGCCTGCTCCGGCGGATTTTTCAGAAGAGCAACCACTGCCGCTCCCGACACGACCAGGACGGCGACGACCACGAGGTAGGAGTTCCGATAGCCGAAGGGGTTGCCCGGCTCGTTGATGAGCGGGGTGGCAATCAGCGACGCAACGGTGGCACCGATGCCGTTTGCCGCGAATACAATGCCGGTGTATTTGCCGATATCCGTCACAAACCAACGGCGAATGACGGAACTTGCCATGGTGGTCGTTGTGAAAGCAAGGCCAACGCCGAGCAGGGCACCGCCGATGCAGAAGGTGACGATATCCGTTGCAAAGGCGTAAAACAGCATGGAGGCGATGGTTGATACGAAGCCGATGGCAACCAACTTTCGGGTGCCGAGACGCTGCAGTAACAGACCGAAGAAGAGATTGGCGATGGCTGTTGCCACGTAACGGCTGCTGTCGTTGAACGAAAACAGTCCGCGCGGAATACCGACCGCTTCGGTGATGGCGGTGAGGTAAAGACCTTTGTTGCTGCTGCAAAATCCCAAGCAGACGAACACCATCAAAAAGCAGGCGGCGAGGATAAACCATTTATATTCTATTCGTTTTTTTCTTTCATCGACAGGCATCTCCCTATTGACAACTTATTATAACATGTTCTTGCGAAAAAAGCAAGGTTTCCCGCATGCTTTTTACGTACTTGATTGACGCACGCACGGAAATGTGTTATGATGCCTTGTGTTGTGCGAAGGGGTTTGAGGTAAGGTGACACGACCCACTCGAACCTGCCGCAAAGCGGCTGATTTCGGGTCTTTTCACCCCATTCGATCTCGCAAGGCGCCATATTCGCGAGTATTTTAACGAAGGATGAGCGAAAATTGCCCTTTTTAAAACAAAGTTCAAATGAGTCGCGTCACCTTATGAAAAAACGCGTATTTTATACAGAGGTTTCCTACGTGCTGGCGATGGTCATCATGGCGTTCGCCGCCGCCTTTACCGAAAAAGCGGGCTTTGGCATGTCGATGGTGGTGGCACCGGCGTACATTCTGCATCTGAAACTGTCGGAAGTCTTGCCGTGGTTTAGCTTCGGCGTGGCGGAGTACGTATTTCAGGGTGTACTGATTCTGCTGACGGTGGCGGTCGTGCGGAAATTCAAGTGGTCGTATCTGTTTTCGTTCGTGACGGCGATTCTGTACGGCGCGCTGCTGGACGGCGCGATGGCTGCGGTCGCCGCGCTGCCCGCGAGTACTTTTGCCGTTCGTGCGGTGTGGTACGTGCTGGGCACGGTGTTGTGCTCCTTTTCGGTGTCGCTGTTTTTCCACACCTATTTGTCACCCGAGGCATACGAATTGATCGTCAGGGAGATCGCCGTCAAATTCGGATTTGACATCAACAGGGTCAAAACGGCGTATGATTGTGCGAGTACGGTGCTTGGCATCGGGCTGTCGTTTGCTTTCTTCGGATTCGGTGTGTTTGAAGGCGTGAAATGGGGCACGGTGCTATGTGCTTTAATAAACGGTTTTTTGATCGGACGCTTTACGAAGCTTCTTGAACATCACTTTGAATTCCGTAACCGATTTCACATAGAACGGTATTTTCAATAGGAGAACTTATGCGTATTCAGTTATCGGATCATTTTACCTATAAGAAACTGTTGCGGTTTACCTTGCCGTCGATCGTGATGATGATCTTCACCTCGGTGTACGGTGTGGTGGACGGCTTTTTCGTATCCAATTACGTCGGTAAAACGCCGTTTGCGGCGGTTAACTTCATTTTTCCGTTGTTAATGGTGCTTGGGGCGATTGGCTTCATGTTTGGCACGGGCGGCAGTGCGCTGATCGCCAAAACCATCGGCGAGGGGGATCTTGCCAAGGCGAAACGGTTATTTTCGCTGTTTGTGTACGTATCGGCGGCGATCGGTACGATAATCGCGGTCGTGGCATTTGTTTTTATCCGTCCGATCGCGATGTGGCTCGGCGCCGCCGGCACGTTGCTGAACGATTGCGTGCTGTACGGGCGCATTCTGTTGTTGGCGCTTCCCGCACAGATGCTGCAGTTTGAATTCCAAAGCTTTTTTGTGGTAGCAGAAAAGCCGCAGCTTGGGCTATACGTCACACTTGCGGCGGGAGTGACCAATATGATTTTGGATGCGCTGCTGGTTGCCGTCTTTCCGTTGGGGTTACCCGGCGCCGCCGCCGCAACGGCGATCAGTCAAGTTGTCGGCGGCGTGGTGCCGATCGTGTATTTTGCCCGCCGCAACGACAGTTTGTTACAACTGACCAAAACGCAATACGACGGTGCGGCAATGCTCAAAGCGGCGGGGAACGGGTCGTCGGAGTTTCTGTCCAACGTGGCCATGTCGGTCGTGAGTATGCTGTATAACGCTCAGCTGATGAGCTATGCCGGTGAAAACGGTGTGGCGGCATACGGCACGATGATGTACGTAAGTTTTGCTTTCGTGGCTATCTTTATCGGATACTCGGTCGGTACGGCGCCTGTGATCGGTTATCATTACGGTGCCGGCAATACCGATGAGCTGAAGAGCATTTTAAAAAAGAGTATGGTTCTTGTTGGCATCGCCTCGGTTGTGATGCTGATTGCTTCGGAAGCGTTGGCAAAACCGCTGTCCTTGCTGTTGGTCGGGTACGTCCAAGAGTTGTTGGATATGACGCTCAGAGGGTTTATCATTTTTTCGTTTTCGTTTATCTTTTCCGGCATTCCCATCTTTGGCTCGTCCTTTTTCACCGCACTTAACAACGGGCTCGTTTCAGCGCTGATCTCGTTTTTGCGCACGGTGGTCTTCCAGGTGGCGGCGGTATTGCTGTTACCGCTTGTCTGGGGGCTCGACGGCATTTGGTTTTCCATCGTGGTGGCAGAGATCGCTGCGACGGCGACTGCCGTTATCTGTTTGGTTGCTAACAAACGCAAGTATCGGTATTGAAGAAAAGGGAAGCGTTCCGCAGAGGAACGCTTCCCTTTATTTTGTTACGGTTTCTTTTGCTTGCCGAACGGCGAGCTGATATAGCCGTTCGGTGGCAAAGCCGAGCTTGGTGACCACGTTTTCCTTGGTGGGGTAGCAATAAAACGAATCGTTTTCGGTGGAGATGTCCACACAGTCAAACGGCTTGATATAGCAATAGTCGTATTCGATATGCAAGCTGTTGGTCATAACGGGTGTACGCTTAATGCGGTAATCTGCCCCGTTATAATGCCCCGTCAGCACGAAGCCGTTTTCGGGGTCGTGAGTCAGTTTCGCTTTGCCGAGCTTCATAAACCGCCAACAGCGGGGCAGCGAATACACCTCGACCTCATCCTCAAACGCGTACTCGCCGCTGTCGATCTGACGGTGCACCTGCTCGCGCTCCCAATCAAACCAATCGGGGACGTGCGAGAATTCGGTTTCGCCCGAGAGTGCGGATAAGGTGCCGTCCTCGTTCAAATTCCAGCGCTTGCCGCATTCGGTGCAGAAAAGCTCCGTACCCTTGGATGCCATTTTGGATTCGGTCATACAGTGCGGGCACTGATACAACACCTTGTGCAACCCTTCGGCGCGGAACGATTCGGTGATACGAATACCGTTTTCTTTTTGATATCGGTAATCGTCGTAGGTAAGCGCTTCACGTACCACCGCGTTGATTTCCTCCGCCGACATCGATTTGACCTGCTCGGCGGTGAGGATCTGCGTCATGGTGGTGTGCAGCGGCACCTTGCGCTTTTTGCGGAAATTCCAAAACGGCGAGTGCAGATAGTTCCCGCGATGTACCACGGCGACTACAGGCGCCTTGTTCATGCGAATGAGTTTGCCAAGCGACTCCGGCAGATACGACAGCGTACCGCAGGGAGAATACCGCGCTTCCGGATACATCGACAAAATATCGCCGCGTTTGAGCACACGGTTGATGGATTTGATGAGGTGCAGATCCATGGTGAATTTGCGCGTGCAGATCGCACCGATGAGCTCCAGCAAAAACGGACGCCGATAGTAACCGTCAATGCTGACGACGTTACTGACGCGGTGCGGGAAGGTGCCCATTGCCGCTAATTCAAAATCAATAAAATACATGTGGTTGCTGAGCATCATATACGGCGGTTTTAGACCTTCCATATTGATTTTTTCCACTTTATAGTTTTTGCCGATCAGCATGATCTTGCACAGCAGCCAGATCAGATACGTGATAAACAACGGTTGTCGAATGGGATATCGCGCAGTGTTATAGCGCTTTTTGTTTTTGTAATTCACGTCAATGTTCATAAAACCCCTCCATACCCTCTGGCTTAAGTGTACTGGATACGGGTACAAAAAGCAAGAAAATTCGACTGCCAATTCTTGAATCGGCGGATACTTGGTGATACAATGAAACCGAATGGAGAGGATAGAATGGTAGTTGTGTGGATCGCGTTTGCGATCGTTGTCGTCATTTTGGCGGTGGCCTTCGTGTGTTTTTGCATGGCTTTTTTTGTGCCGAAACGGGAAAAATCGGATGAGGAATACCCCATCCCGCCGGGGCGGGTGTACGAGCCGTATCGCGACACGATGGTGGAGTGGATGAAAGAGGTGCGCGCGCTGCCGTTTGAGGCGGTCAGCATTACCTCGTTCGACGGTCTGAAGTTGTGCGGCAAATACTATGAATACGCGCCCGGTGCGCCGATTGAATTGATGTTTCACGGGTACCGCGGGTTAGCGGAACGCGATCTGTGCGGCGGGGTACAGCGCAGTTTTGCGCTCGGGCGAAGTGTGCTGATCGTGGATCAGCGGGCGAGCGGTCAAAGCGAGGGGCGCGTTATTACGTTTGGCGTGTACGAGAGCTGCGATTGCGTGTCGTGGGTGGAATTTATGATCCGTCGGTTTGGCCCGGACGTGAAGATCATATTAACGGGAATTTCCATGGGCGCCGCAACCGTGATGATGGCGGGGGCAAAGCCGTTGCCGCCGAACGTGAAAGGGGTGCTGGCGGATTGCGGGTATACCTCGGCAAAAGAGATTATCAAAAAAGTGATCCGCGATAGGAAATTGCCCGCGAACGTGCTCTATCCGTTTGTGCGGCTCGGCGGGTGGCTTTACGGCGGATTTGACGTGGAGGAAACACCGCCGATCGAGGCGATGAAAGCCTGCCGTTTACCTATCATCTTTTACCACGGCGACAACGATGCGTACGTTCCTTGTGACATGAGCCGTGAAAACTACGCGGCATGCGTCTCTGAAAAGCAACTGGTGATCGTGCCCGACGCGGGACACGGATTGAGCTATATGCTTGACCGAGAAGGGTATCTTCAAGCACTGCGCGAGTTTACGTTCGGATTATAAAAACACGCCGCTGAGCATCGCTCAGCGGCGTGTTTCGTTATTCTTTCCAGGTGATAAATCCGTAGCTGTCCAAGATCTGAAAGAATTTGGCGAGCCGCTCGTACAGCGGATGTGCCGCTTCGCCGAAGTGTTCATCAACGGCTTTTCCGAGCTCGAGAATACTGCTTTTGCCGTCGATCAACGACCAGACAAAGCTGCCGTTTTCATCCAAATGAATGTAGGTGATCTTCGGTTTTTTGAGCAATTTTTGGGCGATGCGGTTGGCAAGCCCTTTATTCTCGATTTCCAGCGTGACGACACCCGCTTCATCGGTTTCCCAACCGATGGCGGGGTTGTGCGCGGGAACCTTATCCAGATAATTTTCCTGAATTACTTGTTTGCGCTTCATGCTTTACGATCCCGCTTCTTCCACACGGAGAATTTGAGCAACGTCAGAATGATGATGGCAAACAGGACAAGACCGCCGATGTCGGAAACGATCTGCGGAATGCCGAGCATTGCCGACAAGTTGATGGCTTTATCCAGACCGAACACCGCGAACACGGCGAGCAGGATACCGACCAAGCCCTCGCCTGCGATCATGCCCGAGCAGAACAGCACACCGTCGTTGACAACGGCATTTTTGGCCTCTTCGTCCTTGTAGCGGAGCTTATCCAGCACCAGACGCACAAGACCGCCGACCATGATGCACGCGTTGAGGTGTACCGGCAGGTACACACCGATGGCAAAGGGAAGAACCGGAATACCGAGCACTTCGACCAATACGGCGATCGCCACGCCGATGAACACGAGGTCCCACGGCAGGTTGCCCTCCATAACGCCTTCGGTGATGAGCTTCATCAGTCCTGCCTGCGGGGCGGGCA
This sequence comes from Acutalibacteraceae bacterium, assembly GCA_045590415.1. GTDB lineage: Bacteria > Bacillota > Clostridia > Oscillospirales > Acutalibacteraceae > RGIG3009. Next base: position 16,889 of record JAZNRA010000076.1, read on the forward strand.
ATTCCGCCGAGCCAAACTCCCAGGCGCTCGCGAGCAGATACAGCGTACCGCCAATGGCGAATGCGGAAGCAACGACACCGATAATCTCACCGATCTGCTGTTTACGGGGCGTTGCACCGAGTAAGAAGCCGGTCTTCAAGTCTTGCGACGTATCGCCCGCGATGGCGCACACAATGCAGATGATGGAGCCGATCGCGATGGCGCTGGTCATACCGGCAATACCGGTGGCACCGGTGAATTTGAGAATGAGGGTGGTGAACAGCAAGGTGGCGATCGCCATGCCCGAAACGGGGTTGTTGCTGCTGCCGACCAAACCGACCATACGCGAGGATACGGTGGCAAAGAAGAAGCCGAAAAGCACGACGATGAACGCACCGAGCAAGCTGACGGGAATGGCGGGAATCAGCCACACAAGTAAGGTCAGCACGACGATTGCCGGAATGACGATGAGCAAGCTAAGGTCTTTTTCGGTACGCTTATCGGATGCGGCACCCGCACCGACCATGCTTTTGATCGCACCGCTGAAGGTTTTGATGATGAGCGGCAGGGATTTTACTAAGCTGATGATACCGCCGGTCGCAAGAGCGCCTGCGCCGATATAACGAATGTATGAGCTCCAGATAGCAGAGGCGCCGCCGTCGGCAAACATCTCGCCGATGGTCACCGTGCCCGGGTACATGACAATGCTTGAGCCGAATACCACGATCAGCGGGATGATGACCACCCAGCTGAGCAGACCGCCTGCGAACATATATGATGAAATGCGCGGACCGCAGATGTAACCAACGCTCATGACGGCGGGGTAGATCTGTGTGCCGATGGCACCCGCAAAGCCCTTGACGGCAAGTGTGATCTCACCCGACACGGCTTTTAAGCCGTCAATGATGAACTTAAACAGTGCGGCAAAGCCCATGCCGGCAAACACGGTGGAGGCATTTGAGCCGCCCTCTTCGCCCGCGAGCAGGACCTCGGCGCATGCCGAACCTTCGGGGTACGGCAGGGTGCCGTGTTCTTTGACGATCAAGGCATTGCGAAGCGACACCATAAAAAACACACCGAACAACCCGCCGATGAGCGCGATCAAGGTGATCTCCAAAATACCGGGGGTTTCGCCTTTTTCCTCGGCAGCCCAAATGAACAGGGCGGGCAGGGTGAAGATGGCGCCAGCCGCCAGCGATTCGCCGGCAGAGCCGATAGTTTGTACAATGTTGCTTTCCAAAATGGAGTTTTTACGCATGAGTACGCGGATGACGCCCATGGCGATAACCGCCGCGGGAATGGATGCCGATACCGTCATACCGACGCGCAACCCCAAATACGCGTTTGCCGCGCCGAAGATAACCGCCAACAGAATACCGATCACGATCGAGGTGACCGTGAGTTCGGGGGTGACCCGTTCTGCAGGGATATACGGCTTGAATTCCGTTTGCTTGTCCATATTTCCTCCGTTCTGCCGTGCCGTTTTGACGGCAGGGCGTTGAAATCCCGATCATTATACCACAGGTATCGG
>JAZNRA010000077.1:0-2810 GCA_045590415.1 Acutalibacteraceae bacterium
AAACTCAGCAGCCGTAAACTCTGGATCGCCGTGGTAGGTATCGTAGTCGGACTTGCCACTACGTTCGGCATACAGGAATCCGAGTACAACGAAGTCGTGGGCATGGTAACAACCGTGGCATCGGTGGTAGGCTACCTGTTCGCCGAAAGCCGTGTTGACGCCGCAGGTGCGGTTCCGCTGATACTGCCGCCGGGTGACGATGAGCACGACGACACCGAGGATATACCGGAGGTCGGCGCGGAGAACCAGTGAGAGGCGGTGATGCAATGTGCCGAGATACAAGAAAGAGCCGTCGGAACACATAAAACGGCGTGACGCATTTATAGCTATTCGCGATCGGTTTGAATACCGTGCATTGATCGACAGATGCTCCATGCTTCCGGAAGATGCAAAACTGCTCGAATGTATATATATTCGAAACATGACACTTCGCGGAGCTGCACAAGAGTGCAACATGGAATATCCTACTGCGGCACGGCATCACCAGAAAGCCCTTGAAGCCATACAAGCAGTGATAAAAAGTAGATTAAAAGAGGTTTAATAGTAGATAAAAGCCATCTCAATTCTATGGTACAATATAACCGTAGAAAAGAGATGGCTTATTTTTATTGGAGGTGTGAACCGTGGCATTCGGAGCATATCAGTACGGCTACCAGCCGAGTTACCCCGGACAGCAGATGTACGGGAATCAATATCCGCAGTACGGACAGCAGGCACATCAGCCGCTCATGCAATCACAGAACGGGCTTAACCGCGTTACGGGTATCGAGGGCGCACGAGCGTTTCAAGTGCCGCCGAATTCGGTAGTACCGCTGTTTGACGATACGCAGGATGTGTTTTATATCAAAACAACCGATTCGGGCGGTTTCCCGACACTTAAGGGATATCGATTTACACCAATAGAGGACACACCTACACAGCAGGCTCAGGGACTTACACGTCCCGAAATCGAGCAGATTATAAGAGAGGAGATAGCACGTTATGAGCAGCAGTTTATTCCGAGACAGCAATATACCGCCCCTCCCGAATACGTCAGACCCGGCAACACCGCAGAACATGATGCAGGCGTTCAGCAACTTCATGCAGGCAATGCAGGGACGCAATCCGGATCAGGTACTCAATGCAATGCTGAACAGCGGCAAACTCCCTCAGGGGGCACTGCAGCAGGCACAGGCGATGGCACGGCAGTTTGAGCCGATGCTTAAAGGTTTCTTTCGATGACTTACCGGTGCGCAACGGTTTGTTATAAATAACATCAACAAATAATTACGGAGGTAAAACATGGAAAACAACTATAGCTTAGCCGATATCAGAGCGGCTACACGAGACGACGATCGCGGTTACTACGGCTGCAACGATCTGTTCGGCGGCGGTGGTCTTACCACAATCATCGTGATCTTCTTCCTGTTCGCCATGATGGGCGGCGGCTTTGGCGGTTTCGGTGGTTTTGGCGGCTTCGGCGGCTGGGGCTTCAACGGTGCGGCGGCAAACGGTGCGCTCACCCGTGCTGAACTGCAGCAGGGCTTCGATACGCAGGAGATCACTCGTAAGCTCGACGGCATCACGAACGGTCTTTCCGACGGCTTCTACGCGCAGAATACCACAATGCTCACCGGTTTCCGCGATGTAACAGCGGCGGTCAATGAATCGCGCTTTGCGGCTCAGCAGTGCTGCTGCGAAACTAACCGCAACATCGACAGTGCGAAGTATGAGGCTGCGCAGAACACCTGCGCGATCACCACCGCAATTCATGCCGAAGGTGAGGAAACCAGACGTATGCTCGCCGCACAGGAAAACGCTTGGCTGAGAGATCAGCTCGAGCAGGCTCGCAACGCGAACAGCAATTACCATCAGTCGCAGTACATACTCGGTCAGATCGGCCGCTGGTACTCCAATCCCCCGTGCGATCCGTGCGCTGTGGGAGGCTACGGGTATAACAGAGGCGGCGGCTGTGGATGCGGCTGCAACAACATCTGACAATCAGCCGAGCAGTTTCAGACTGCCTAACGCGATGGGAGGGCAGACACGCTCTCCCTTGATCAATTTATAGGAGGTAAAACTATGATACAGGTATACACAAATAACCCTACGGCGATACTCGCAGGCGGTGATCTGCAGTTTACAGCGTTTAAAGCACGTAAAGGCTGCACCACTACGCTCAATAGCGGCGGCATTGCTCTTAACCACGCAGGCGTTTACATGATTGTCGCCAACTTCTCGTTTGCGGCTACTGCGGCAGGCGACGTGGTCATAAGTCAGCGCGTCAACGGTGTGGTCTCGGAAGCTGACACCGCGTCGGCAACAGCAGCGGCTCTCAGCATTGTAAACCTCACAATCCCGTCGCTCGTGATTGTGCGTGACGAGGACTGCTGCTGCGGCAACTATGCGATCGTCAATTATCAGGTTGATGTCGCCGGTACGCTTGAATCGGCAAATGCTACCGTCACTAAGATTATTTAAGGTGGTGACACCATGGCAGAGAAAAATATTGAAGGGCTGATACGCACTATGCTTGATGGGCTTAAGGACGCGAGTATGCAGTATGAGTGGGCGCAGTCCGCACACCGTGCCGGGGACAAAGAGATCGCGGCACTGCATCACGGCGAGGCTATGGAGCGGTTGAACGGCGTTAAAAAGTGATACGAAAAAGCAAAGGCGTTGATGGGCGACAAGCAGTTGGATCCGATTGGTGAGGTTCTCAAGAACTATTTCGTAAATTGGTACCACGATTTACTCGGCAAGGTCACGGCGATGAAAATTTGAATGCACCGGACACGCTCTGTCCGGTGCTTTTGTGTTGCATTTCGTGT
>JAZNRA010000078.1:0-11463 GCA_045590415.1 Acutalibacteraceae bacterium
ATGAATAAAAAAAAAACGGAAAATTCAGGGGGTAGTCAACGCGCCCAGATAGTCCGACGGGACGAAAGCATCAAGCCTTAGATGTTTCTGGGCGTTTATTAAGGCGATTTACTGAAAAGGCAGGTAAATAATATGAACAGAGAACAAGCAGAAGAACTCTGGCGTCAGCGATTCGATGAGTATGGATTGTCAGAAAGATTTGAACTTGTAGGACGCGATTGGACATCGCCAAAGGGTGTCAAAGCATCTGTAAGATGTAAAGCTTGCGGAGCGGTCTTTGAAACATGGAATATAAAAGCACTGTTTCAAGGCAAGGTAAAGGCTTTAACTTGTCCACGATGCGGAATACGATCGAATGGACAGGTCATGCTAAACAAAACCACGCGGGCAGACGAGATCGTCAAACATTACGAAAACGGTCATAGCGCGAAAGCTACTGCCAAATGTTTTAACCTTGAAGAATATCAAGTGCAAAACATTATATATGGGCGAGGTGGCCGGAGGCGCGAAAAGCTCCCGCCTAACCCGATCGGTTTGAGCAGTGGAAATAAAGCACAAGCCGAACGAGCCAGAACAAAAATCATGGCAACCATTAACGCCACAGGATTTATGTATGCCGGTGGGTACTCCGATACAAAAGGGAAAGTCACAATTAAATGCATAGAATGTGGTTGCGAGTTTGAGAGAACGGTTGCGTTTGTCAGAAAAGGGCAAATCAAATGCCCTGAATGTGAGAAACAAAAACGATTGATTCGCATAACTAAAGCGAAACAACGAAAAACTGAACAAAGGAAAGAGCGAGAAGCCGAACGGAAAGCAAAAAATCCGGACGGCTTTTCTTATTACCAACTTTCCATTCGATACAAACTGGATGTTGTTCATGTTTGCGAAGTATGCGGTGATGAATATACTCTTCGCCAACGCATGGAGAATGAAGGGCTGAAGTATTGCCGCGATAGTGGGTGCTGTTCTAAACGATGTGGCAAAAAGAAGGCCGCCAAGAAAGAACGAGCAAAAGGAATAAAAACCATACGGCATCGTGTTAAAAAGTACGGGTGCGAGTTTGATTCCTCTGTATCGCTTAAAAAACTAATATGCAGAGACGGTTTAAGATGTGCAATATGCGGTGAGATGTGCAATCCGAACGATCATGAGTGGACAGAATACTTTGGGCCAATGTCCCCGACTATTGACCATATAAAGCCTTTATCAAAAGGCGGAAGTCATACGTGGGATAACGTGCAAGTTGCACACGCAATCTGCAACAGCACAAAGAGGGATTATTATGAAGCGGGCTGAAGAAATATGCCGCGGTGTAAGCGTCCTCCACGAAGAGGCGGTTGCACTTGCAGAGGCAGTAGTCTTAATGAGCGAAAAAATAAAAGAAACCATAGACGAGTTAAAAGACGCTCCGCTTGTTATCCCGTATGACAATGGAGGCGGGCAAGCAGGAATCCGAGAAAATCCGCAATATACATCCTTTGAAAAGCTGATGGCTTCGTATACAAAGTCTTTGAGACAGCTTACAGAGATAGTGGAAAAAGGGAGTCCGACACAAAGGACCATCGGGATCATGAAAGAATTAAGCGTTATCGCCGGAAAGAAAGCTGGGTGATTCAATGCTTAAAGGAAAAACAGAGCCTCGAATATGGACTCCACCGCTTAGAAAACTGACAAGGAAAACAACGCTTGGATATGCGTTCTGTGATTTCTGCGAAGCTATAGGCGTTGAATTATTACCTTGGCAGAAGTGGCTCGCTATACATTCTCTGGAAATTGTGACGGAGAACGGTGGCTGGCGTTTTCGATTTCGCGTTGTATTAATACTGATAAGTCGGCAAAACGGAAAGACATATTTTGAAGTTTTGCTGAACATCTTTTTTTTATACGGGTTAAATTCAAGACTTGTACTTGGAACAGCGCAAAACTTAGATACCGCAGTTGAGACATTTGAAGATACTGTTGTTCAGGTTGAAAACGTGCCGGAGCTAAAGAGCCTGATAAAAAAGATCAACAGGGGAACCGGAAAACGCGAAATGCTTTTAGACACCGGCGACCGATACAAAGTAATTGCCGCCACAAGAAAAGCAAGAGGTCTGTCAAGCGATTTAATTATGATGGACGAATTGCGAGAGCAGACAACGTGGGACGCATGGGGAGCCGTCAGCAAAACAATGATGGCAAGGCCAGCAGCGATTCTTTTTGGTTTAAGTAATGCGGGAGACGGAACGAGCGTTGTGCTACGGCATTTAAGAGGAAAAGCCCATGCACAGCTTGGAAACCCGGACGGCGACGTGAACCCGTCGGCTTTACTTACGCCGGACGAAATAGACGAAACTGTTGATAGTGGTCTTGGAATATTTGAATGGTCCGCAAAGCCTGGGTGCGAGATAAACGATCGTGAACAATGGGCGCAGGCTAATCCGTCATTAGGATATGGCTTTTTAACAGAACGAGCACTTGAAACAGCTATGAGTACAGATCCTGCGGATGTATTCAAAACAGAATGTCTCTGCCAGTGGGTGACATCCACCATTACGCCGCCGTTTCCGGTCGACTCCTGGGACGCGGGCAAAGACGAAAAAAGCAGTATCGCGAAAGACTCCCCGCTCTGGTGGGGCGTTGATATATCCGCAGACAGGACGCACGCGAGCATTGCGGTCTGCGGTAAGAGAAAAGACGGCGCGTGGCACGTGGAGTTAGCAGAATACCGTGCCGGGACCGGATGGCTTGCTAAGTGGTTCATGAACACCGCACCGAACTATCCGAACATGAAGGTCGCATTACAAAGCAAAGGCGCACCGATCGCGTCCATGATGGATGTATTGGCAGCCATTGACGGCGTGGAGATCATCGAATGCAGTGGAAAGGACGTAGCCGGATGGTGCGGAAGGCTATATGACGCCGTCGCCGCGAGCACTGGGGAATCGGACGCGGTTCCGGTATATCATATATCACAGCCCGCGCTGGATCTGGCTGCGAATATAGCATCAACCAGACCTTTGGGTGATGGTGCATGGGCGTGGGACAGAAATAAAAGCATGGAAGACATTTCGCCGCTCATAGCTGTGACAATGGCATTCGGAGCGGCGACGCAAATAGACACAAAACAGCCAAAAGTGTACGACAGCATCTACAACGAGAGAGGCGTGCTGGTCGTATAGGAGGACAGATGACATGGCAATTTTCACAAGCCTCAGAAACTTGTTACGCCCCAGATATGCTTTCCTGTATCAGGACGAATTTGGGGTAGAGATTGATGAACTGGACGCCGATGAGCTTTACCGGACGCAACCGAATCTCCGGGCAGTCATTAGCTTCTTGGCGGACAACGCGGCCCAGATACCGTTCAAAGTATTTGACCGCGCAAGCGACACAGACCGGCCGCGGGTATTAGACAGCCCGGCGGCTCTTTTGTTGCAGAACCCGAACCCCGATATGACCGCGTTTGAATTCCGGCGTTGGTTGTATTCGGATCTGTTGCTTTATGAACGGCACCTTTCCTTGCTGCTGCCGAACAAGGACACGGACAGCGGCTGGGAGCTGAGACCGATCCCGGCAAATTGGATCTTACAATACAAAGGCAAATCTCCATTCGCGCCGGAGTCGATTGTAATCGGGACGGACGGGACGACTCCTTTGGAAGTCCCGGCGAACTATATCGTTCTGTATCACGGCTATGACCCCACCGACCCGATGCGGCAGTATCCGCGCATAACCGCGTTGAAAGAAACGCTCCACGAGCAGATCGAATCGAACGGATTCCGGAGACAGATGTGGCACCGGGGCGGCAGGTTCAATGCTTATATAACAAGGCCGAAAGATGTTGCAGGCTGGGCTGACGGGGCGTTTGACCGCTTCAAAGAAACGTGGGAAGCATCATGGGCAGGATCTCAGGCATCTGAGGGCGGCGGTATGCCGATTCTGGAAGATGGAATGGAGATCAAGACGGTCCAGTTCAATTCGCGTGACGCACAATGGGCCGAGGCCGTGAAGCTGTCCAGAGAAGATTGCGCGGCGGTCTATCATGTGAATCCGGCGATGATCTGGCCGGGATCTGGCCAGACCTACGCAAGCGCGAAAGACAACGCAAGAGCTTTATACAATGATTGCCTCGCGCCGACGCTTATGCAGGCGACCGACCGAATCAACAAGGTCGTTCTTCCGAAAGTCGGCGAACCGGACAGTCATTACGTTGCATACGACATCACGATCAAGACCGAGGGAACGTTTGAAGAGAAGATCGCAACATTGTCCAGCGCCGTCGGCGCACCGTTCTTATCCAGGAACGAAGCGAGGGCGCGGCTTGACTTACCGGCGATCGAGGGCGGCGACGACTTGATTATACCGCTGAATGTTCTGGTAGGGGGCCTTGCATCCCCCAGGGACACCGACCCGACAGTGGAGCGTTACAATTCAGCAGAAGTCCATGTAAAAGCCGAAGCGCGAAAAGCGCGAAGCAACCCGACCGAAGAAGAGAAGGACCGCATCGCGAAAGTTTATAAAGATTTCTTCACCCGGCAGGCAAAAAGCGTCTTGCCGAAGATCGGTGCGAAAGCAGACAAGTGGTGGGACGCTGAACGCTGGGACAATGAACTGACAGAAGATCTGTTTGACATTGTTTTTAAGATGAGCGTAGACATCGGACGCGAGGCGGTGAAGGACTTATGGCCGGGCGGAGCTTATGACGCAAACCGGACACGGGCGTTCATTCAATCCATGTGTCAGCGCCGCGCGGAAATGATGAACGAAAAGACCTATAAAGAGCTTCTGGAAGCTTTGGACGAGGACAGCTTTGAGGATGACGACGCATTAAAGGCCACACCGGAAGGCGTTTTTGATAACGCAGAAAAAAACCGGTCCGTGTCGGCCGGTGCCGCTTTTGCGGTGGCTTTAGTCGGATGGTCGGCGATGGAGGCCTGCAGTCAGAACGCGAAGCCGAACGATAAAGTGTTCAAAACATGGGTGGTCACTTCAAGCAACCCGCGGGCATCACACGCGATGATGAATGGTGAAACGGTCCCTTATGACGAACCGTTTTCTAACGGCGCGATGTGGCCGGGTGATATTGACAACTTAGATGTTGAAGATGTGGCAAACTGCCACTGTGTATTGGAAATTGAGGTGAAAGACTAATGATTAAGACAAAGACAATCGACATTAAGGCAGACAACGGTATCATTACCGGTTACGCGTCTACATGGATCAGGGAGCCGGACAGCTACGGCGACATCGTTGCAAAAGGCGCGTTTGAAGAATCCATCGCACAGATTAAAGCGGAAGGGAAGATCCTGCCGCTTTTATTTAATCACAAAGGCGACGATCTGGCCGCTTATATCGGCGGGATTTACGAGCTTCGGGAAGACAGTCACGGTCTGTATTTTGAAGGAGCTTTTGACGGCACTCCAGAAGCACAGCGGGCGCGGGAGCTGTCCAAAGACGGACGTCTTGCGAAGTTCTCTTTTGCTTATGACGTTCTGGATCAGGGCGAAGTCACTCTTGAGGACGGTCGCAAAGCAAACGAACTGCGGAAACTGAATATTCATGAGATCAGCCTTGTGCTTTATCCGGCAAACAGAGACACGGCGGTATTGAGCGTGAAATCCGCGCTTGAAAAAGACGGTCGGCGCAACAGCGCAAAAGATGCCGAAGACCTTAGAAAAGCGATCTCGCTCATTCAGGGAGTTCTGGGTGAGCTTGACGATAAACCAGAAGACGAGAAAGCCAAATCGGAGGAGCCTGGTACGGCCAACGATGAGGAGCTGATGCGGAAAAATCTTCTGGAAGAAGCAGAGAAACTACTTAATAAAGGAGTAAAAGAATGAACTTAAAAGAGAAACTGGAAGCAGCAAAGAATGAGCTTACAGAAATCAAAGCAGCTGTCGAGATCGGCGAAAAAAGCGCAGACGATCTGAGATCTGCGATTGACAGCGTTAAAGCTATTCAGGAGAACATCAAAGCAGCAGAAGAAGCAGAAGAACTGATGAAGGCATTCGCGGTGCCCAAAGAGGAACCGGCAGAGAAAACCGAAACGGCGAAGAGCCTTGGCGAACTTGCCGCAAAGAGTATCGAAGGACTTGACCTGAAGCACGACAGATTCATCAAGACCGTATCCTACAAAGATGCGGCTCCTATGATTACACCGAGTTCGATCCTTCCGGCAATCACCACATATGACACGAACATCGTAACCGGGTATCGTAGACCGCTGGTCGTTCGGAACCTGTTCAGCTCTGAACGGATCAAGGGCGCAGGCCTGAAGTTCTTCGTGGAATCTTCTTCTGTGGAAGGAACCATTACCGTTACGACAGAAGCACAGAAGAAACCGCAGATGAGCTTCGGCGATCCGGTTGCAAAATATGTGGAGCTTGAAACAGTACCGGTCTACACGAAGTTTACAAAACAGATGGCAGAAGACGCTCCGTTTATGATCGACTATATCAATGGCCGCCTGATGTACCAGCACCAGCTCGCTGTTGAGAATAAGCTTGTAACTGATCTGTCGAACACGTCCGGAATCGGGACTGCAAGCCTGCTCACCCCGGATGGAATCTACAAAGCGATCATGGCCGTTCAGAACAACAGCGGATTCGATGCGGACGCGATCCTTATCAACCCGAACGACTACCAGAACATCCGGCTTCGCAAGGATGCCAACGGCCAGTATTACGGCGGCGGTTTCATGTACGGTCCGTATGGAAACGGCGCATTAGCGGAACAGCCTGCACTCTGGGGCGTACGAACGATCCCGACTCCGGCCGTTGCTCAGGGCACTTGCATTGTCGGCGCATTCGCACTCGGTGCTTCCGTGCTTAACAACGGAACAGGTCTGACCGTGAGCATGGCGAACCAGAACGAGGACGACTTTGTCAAGAATCTTCTTGCGGTCCTGATCGAAGAACGTCTGGCTCTGGCCGTAAGACGTCCGTCGGCGTTCGTCAAGATTACTGGATCATCTACAAGTACCGAGGCTTAACAGCCAAGGAAAGGAGCGCGATATGGCATTAAGAGAATATCGCTGGCGCGGTTCAACCTGGCAGATCGCGGATGAAGATTTACCTCTTTATCCCGGCGCGAAGTTGATCGTTAAGGCGACAGACTATTCACAAAAACGAGCACAGACCCCGCAGAACAAATCCCGCCGCGCGCAAGATAAATGAGAACTGCATGGGGTTACGACGTTGAGACCTTAGAGCCGCTTATGTACGAGGATGATTTTCACGACATTACCAACGGTGCATACAAAAACAATCCGCGAGTCGAGGCTGCATTGAATGCGGCCTCGCAAGCGGTGAGGAACTATTGCGGATGGCATATCGCCCCGTCGCTGGACTGCACGGCAAGACCGACAGGACAGCCGGTGGTTCTACGATTGCCCGCGGCGTATGTCAGCGAGATCACATCCATCAAAGAGAACGGCGAAACGGTCACGGACTACGAATGGCGAGAGGATGGCCTTATCCGGAGAAATTATCCGCACGTCTGGACGGACAAATGGGGAGGGATTGAAGTGGAATATACCGCCGGTTATGACGCAAATGCTGTCCCGGATCTAATCGAGGCAGTGAGTGCAATAACCAGCGGCGTTCTTTCGGTCTCCGCAGGTGTCACGAGCGAAAGCGCGGACGGTGTATCGGTAAGCTATTCCGCGAGCGCGTCCAGTATCGCAGCAGGCCTTACGTCAAACATGAAGAGCGCTCTTGAACCTTACAAGGTGGTCAGCAGTCATGCCGCTTAGTTTTTGGAGAGAGACGATCACGGTCCAAAGAGCGGCGGTCACCAATAAGAACGGAATGGAAGTGTTCGACTGGGAACACCCGGAAGAACACACGGTCACACGCTGTCAGGTCACAGCGCAGGCCACAAACCGTGATTACGACCGCACGCTGCAGGTACCGGATCACAGAACACTTAGAGCACCGGTTGATGCGGATATTCAGGCGGGAGACCGTATCATCTGGAACGGCGAGACCTACGAGATCGAGGGCGAGGTATATCACACACGCTCACCGCTTGGGGGGGCTTCGTCTACTCGCTGCACTCTTGCAAGGTGGGAAGGCTAATGAGAGCAAAAATAGTAATAGAACATAACGGAAAAGGATGGATGGAGATCTTCAAGTCACCGGAAATGCAGGCGGTGGTCGATTCGGCCGGGGAGCGGATCGCTTCGGAGGCCGGTGAACATTTTGGCTATGCACAAGCAACCAATAACCAGTTCACGGTCGCAGGGTTTGTTTCGTCAGACGAATACACCGGTGCATATCTGGAGGCAGTACACAAGGTCTTAACAAAGGCGGTTCACCCATGAGATGTAATAACGATATTGAGACAGCTTTATACACTTTACTCACGGACGAGTACAGCGCGTCGGCTCACGCGATCCCTTCAACGTTAGGGAACGCGCTGCCACACATCCACGTCACACGAACCGGCGGATATACGAACGATATGGTCATAGAGATCAATCAGGTGGATTTTGACGTTTATGCCGCGGATCAGGCGGATGCGATGACGGCTGCGGCTGAAATCTGTGGCTGGGTTCGTGAATTAGCGGGCAAAGAAGTCGGAACTCCGTGTTATTACTCCGAGGTTATGACCCTGCCTTATAACAATCCAGACCCACTTCATCCAACACTTTCACGCGCCACATTAAAGGCGCAGATACTTACAAGAATAAAGGAGATTAACAATGCCGAACACAACTGATGTGCGCATCGGCGCACCGGATCAGGGTACGACAGGAGCAATACTTCACGCACCTGTTGGAACGGTTTTGCCGACGATGGCAAGCATTAGCAAGACCGGCGTCACCATCAATCAGGCGTTTGTTGGTAATGAATATGTTTCCGAGGACGGCGTCACGTTGTCCCCGTCCAGAAGCACCACGGACATCAAGGACTGGAGCGGATCTGTCGTCCGCAAGGTTCTGGAATCGTTCGACGGTACTCTCCAGTGGACGATGATCTCCACCGACAGGGCGGCTCTTGAGGTCGCATTCGGTAAGACAAATCTGACATTTTCAACGGCGAACGCTTCTCACGGCAATCAGACGCAGGTGGCTCTTGGGGCATATCTGCCGGACGAATATGCATGGGTATTCTGCATGAAAGATGGAAACGCACGGATCATTATTGCGGTACCGGATGGACAGATCACCGAAGTGGGCGATGTGACATTCGCATCGAACGCGGCGGTCGGCTGGCCGGTTACGCTTTCCTGTTACCCGGATTCCAACGGAAAGTCCATTTACATCATCACGGACGATGGTATGTGGACTGCATAAGTAAAACGGAGGAGGGTTAAATGAGGAAATACGGAACAGATGCACCGGAGTTTTTTATTTTTCAGCTGGAAGGTTCCGAAGAAGTGTACAAGATCCCTATAGCGGCATCCATGCCATTAAAACATCTCATGAAGATGAAAGGCGGCTTCGAGGGACAAGTTGAAATGCTCCGCGCCTATATGGGCGACACGGTGGACGACATTCCTGCCGGGACCCTTGGCGAGATCCTGGAAGCATGGAGCACTTACACGAAGGAACAGGGTGCAAGCGTGGGGGAATCCTCAGCCTCGTCCGATTGATTGACGAGCATGACCGTGCATTAGAGTACGATCTGATGACGCGGACGGGGCGAACGTTAAACGAGTATTTGAACATGGGGGCGGCCGGAAAGGTCGCTCTCATCTCGTTCATTAAATTCTTACCACCGGATTCGGCTTTGAATCGGGATATGAACCCGAAAGACGAGTTCGGAATATGGTACACAACAACACAGACGAATAAGATCCTTGCCGATCTGTTCGATGCTTTTGTCGCTGCGCATACAAGAAAAGGCAGAACGCCGAAAGAATATCCGCGGCCGAAGCATAAGAAAACACTGGGGCGAGGAGCGTTACCGATAAAAGAATTCTGGAACTGGTGGAACGGAGAGAAATAAATGGCTGGAACAGGCGTAGAAGTCGCAAGGGCATTCGTCACGATCATTCCAAAGACGGACGGAACATCGAATGAAGTAATCAATTCGGTGGTCAACCCGATCGAGAAAGGCGTTTCAAAGGCCGGGTCGAACTCCGGTAAAATGTTTAATAAAAACCTGGGCAGCGTGTTGTCCTCGTTTGCGGTCCCGACGGCGATCATCGGCGGCCTTGTCGCAGTAGGCAAGGCGGGATTCGATGCGTATGAAGAAGTCCAGGGCGGTATGAACGAGATCATCAAGAAGACCGGCGCGACAGGTGAAGCGGCGGAAGAGCTTGAAAAGGTCTACAAAGACGTCTCGAAGAACGTTGTCGGTGACTTTGAAGATATTGGGTCTGCCGTCGGAGAACTGAATACAAAGCTCGGCCTACAGGGTGAAGAACTGGAGACCATGTCCGAAGCGGCGATGAAGTACGCCAAGATAAACGATCAGGACGTCACGGCGGCGATTGACAGCGTTACGAACATGATGAACAACGCTGGGATCAGTGCGGATCAGTTCGATGACATGCTGGACAAGTTAACGGTCGCGGCACAGCAGTCCGGCGTGGACGTTAATAAGCTGGCCCAGACCGTTCAGCAGAACGCGACAGCGTTCACGGAGATGGGACTGTCCACCGACGAAGCCATCGCAATGCTGGCCAACTTTGAGAAGACCGGTGCGAATACTTCAACACTTCTTGTCGGTATGAAGAAGGGTGTCCAGAACTGGACAAAGGAAGGCAAGAGCGCACAGGAAGGCTTTGCGGAATTTGTTGCAGGCGTTGAGAACGGCACGATCACCGCACAGGACGCGATGGAGACATTCGGATCAAAAGCCGGACTTGAAATGTTCAATGCGGCGCAGAAAGGCCAGTTGTCCTTTGAGGAGATGTTCAAGGCGATCGAGGACAGCTCCGGAGCGGTCGACCAGGTCTATAATGATACCTTAACTTCGACTGAAAAGATGAACCTTGCGTGGCAGAATGTGAAGGTCGCGACTGCGGATGTATTCGCCCCGCTGGCAGAAGGCGCAAGCGAGGTCCTTATCAATGTAGTCCTCCCGGCGATCAGCGCGGTCGCGGAAGGCGTGGGCAATTTCGTCTCCAGAGCGATCGACTTTTTCAGTAATTTCCGTGAAAACGTGTCAAACATCTGGGAAGGTATCAAGACCAAAGCGGAAACAGTATGGGAAGGCGTAAAGACGGCGGTCATGACACCGATAACCACCGTAAAGACATGGCTAACGAACACGTGGGACACAATCAAAACCACAGCGTCGAACGTATGGGAAGGTATTAAGAACGCGATAACGTCACCGATCGAGTCCGCAAAAGAAATTATCAGCGGAATTATTGAGAGAATAAAGGGATTCTTCTCCTTTACCTTTGAGTGGCCGCACATCCCGATGCCGCATTTCGGTATCACGCCGGAAGGCTGGAAGGTCGGCGACCTGCTGAAAGGCTCTATCCCGAAACTGGGAATTGAATGGTATGCAAAAGGCGGTA
>JAZNRA010000079.1:0-2338 GCA_045590415.1 Acutalibacteraceae bacterium
AAAAAGTACCACGTGGATTTCGCCCTGAAGAAAGATACCACGGCCGAAAAGCCCCGGTATATGGTGTTCTTCAAAAGCCGGGACGCAGACGCGATCACGGCAGCCTTCCAGGAGTTCGCAGCAAAGAAAATGGCCCGTGAGGAAAAGCCGACCATCCGGGAGCGTCTGGCAAAGGCAAAGGAAAAGGCAGCCCAGAGGGCGGAACAAAGAACCATTGACCGGGAGAAAGTCAAGGTCAAAGATCGGAGCGTGCAGCTATGAACGTGAAAAAACTGATCCTAACCAACCTCCCGTATGTGCTGTTCGTGTATCCCTTCGATAAGGTATCCCAGGCCTTCCGTCTGGCACCGGGGGCTGACCTTTCCGCAAAGATACTCTCCATCGGTGAAGGATTTGCAAGCGCCTTTTCCTCCCTTGCGCCCAGCTTCCAACTTCTTGACCTCCTGATCGGCATTGCGGGCGCAGTCATTATCCGCTTGATCGTGCATTTCAAGGGTAAGAACGCAAAGAAATACCGTCACGGTGTGGAGTACGGCAGCGCCCGATGGGGCACGCCTGCGGATATCGCCCCGTTTGTGGACGAGGATTTTTTCAACAATATCCCCATCACGCAGACCGAGCGTATCACAATGTCAAGCAGACCGAAACAGCCCAAATACGCGAGAAACAAAAACATTCTTGTGATCGGAGGCAGCGGCAGCGGTAAAACAAGGTTCTTCTGCAAGCCTTCTCTCCTTCAATGCCATTCCTCCTACGTCGTGACCGATCCGAAAGGCACGATCTTAAACGAGGTGGGACGCCTCCTGGAACGAAAGAAATACCGCATTAAAAGCCTGAACCTCATAAATTTCAAAAAATCTATGCGGTATAACCCTCTGGCGTATATCCGATCCGAAAAGGATATTTTGAAGCTGGTAAACGCCCTGATTATGAATACCAAAGGCGAGGGCGACAAAGCCGGCGAGGATTTCTGGGTAAAGGCGGAACGCCTCTATTACTCGGCCCTGATCGGATATATCTGGTATGAGGCCACGGAGGACGAAAAAAACTTCATAACGCTGCTTGATCTTATCAATGCCAGTGAAGCCAGGGAGGACGACGAGGAATACCAAAGCCCCGTTGACCTCCTTTTTGCAGACCTGGAGGAAAAAGACCCGGACCATTTCGCCGTCAAGCAGTATAAGAAATTCAAGATGGCCGCAGGCGTTGTATAATATGGAAGACTTGTTAATCAACCGATTCTCAAGCCATACAAAACACAACAGACAGGAAAGGAAAAATGTATGGAAACAAGAATGATAACCGCATTATATGAGCGTTTGAGCCGTGATGACGAGCTTGACGGTGAATCGAACAGCATCTCCAATCAGAAAAAACTGCTGGAAGATTACGCGCGACAGCATGGTTTCATGAACCTGATGCATTTCACAGACGACGGCATCAGCGGCACACAGTTTGACCGACCGGGCTTTCTGTCGCTGATGAAGCAAATAGAAACAGGACAGGTGGAGTATCTGCTTGTAAAGGATATGAGCCGTCTGGGACGTGACTATCTGAAGGTCGGGCAGATCATGGAAATTCTCCGACAAAAGGGTGTGCGTCTGATTGCCGTCAACGACGGTGTGGACAGTGCGAGAGGGGACGATGAATTTGTTCCGTTCCGAAATATCATGAATGAGTATTACGCAAGGGATACCAGCCGCAAGATTCGCTCAACGTTCCTTGCTAAAGGTAACTCCGGCAAGCACGTCACCGGATTGGTTATCTACGGTTATCTCTGGAATGAAACCCGTGACAAGTGGATCGTAGATGAACCTGCTGCCGCGATTGTCAGACGGATCTATGCCATGACCGTTGCAGGTATGGGACCGTATCAGATCGCCACGCAGTTGAAAAGCGAAAAGGTTCTAATCCCGTCCGCATATCTTGCATTACATAACGAAGGTGTCAATAAACACAAGAAATTCATTGATGAATACGGTTGGAGCTCGTCTGCTGTTGTTGAGATTCTGAAAAAGCGCGAGTACCTCGGTCATACCGTCAATTTCAAAACACGGAAGCATTTCAAGGATAAGAAAAGCCATTATGTCCCCGAAAACGAATGGACCATCTTTGAAAATACACACGAAGCGATCATCGATCAGGACACATGGGAGCTTGTACAGAAAATCCGCTCCAATGTCAGACGGTACCCGAACGGCAGAGGTGAGGTTGCGCCGCTTACAGGTTTGCTGTTCTGTGCCGACTGCGGCGGGAAGATGTATGTCCACCGCACCAACAACGGAAAACGGATTTCTCAATATACCTGTGCGGAATATTCCAAGGTGCCTGTCGGAAC
>JAZNRA010000080.1:0-10663 GCA_045590415.1 Acutalibacteraceae bacterium
GTTCCCTCTATCTTTGTTTCTACCGCAAATAGATTCCTGACGATATACAGGGTTCGTATTTGCGCGTTATGGTGGACCCGAAGGGGATCGAACCCTCGAACCTCACGGATGCGAACCGTGCGCTCTCCCAGCTGAGCTACGAGCCCATAGCGGAATTTATCTTAACGCAAATTCCGTCAGTTGTCAAGAGGTTGTTGAAAAATTTTAATATTCCCGCAGGATCTCCTCGTAACGGGCGTGGGCGCGGCCGACGGCGTCTTTCCAGGACAGATATAACGTGTCTGCCGCGTTTTCGCCGCACGTGCGCAGAGCCGCGCGATCCGTGCAAGCGTCCATCATGACGGCGGCGTACGCGGCGGAATCTTCGGTTGCCAGATACCCGTTTTGCCCGTGTGAAACCCCCTCGGCGGCACAGCTGCCTGACAGTAACAGAGAAGGACAATCGCACGCGGCGGCTTCCTTGACCACGATGCCGCAGGTGTCGTAGGTGGAGGGGAATAAAAAGAGATCCGCCAAGCTGTAATAGGCACGCAGTTCCTCACGGTCGTGGATCGCGCCCGTAAACGTGACCTGCTCTTGTAAGCCGTGCTCGTTCGCGTAGGTCTGCATATCCGGCGCATCGTAGCCCTCGCCGACGAAGAATGCGTGAAATTCCATGCCGTTTTGTCGCAGGATGTTGAGAGCGTCCAGGATCAGCCGCGTGTTTTTGTACCACATCATACGGCCGACGAACAAAAAGACAAGCTTGTCCTCATACACGTGATATTGCTCTCTGAGGGCGGTGACCGTTGCTTCGGGGGCTTTGCCGCGCGCAAAATCGGTGCCGTTTTCCATCACGCGGCAGTTGCCCTCGTACCCGATGTCACGCAGGAATTTTTCACTGGAGCCGGTGACGACCCACACCTCGTCGGCGGAATTGACGTTATCCAATAAAAACGCCATGGCAACCTTGCGCATGGTGGCGGTGGGCACGCGTTTTTGAATATCCAGATCAAAGCGCGTGTGGTAGGTCAGTACCACCGGCACACGCGGCCGATGGTTGACCGCGTTTACCAGCACCGACGAGGCGAACGGCGAATGGACGTGCATCAGATCCAATTTTTTGGCGCGCAGACGCACCAGCGTTTGCGGATCGAAGGGCACGCCTACGCGGTATCCGACCTTTTCGCCGACGGATACCGACGGGTACCGCAACACGTCAAACGGATACCGATCCTCAACGCCGTGATAGTTCGGTGTGACTACCGTGACATCACAGCTCAGATCGTGCAGATGCGTCGCATAATTTTTAACGGTTTGGGAAACACCGTCAATGAGCGGGGGGAAGGAGTCGTTGAACAACCCGACTGAAAAACTACCCATAACGATCCTCCTTTGGATGGTATCAGTATACTCCCTTTATCGCCGCGATTCAAGATTTCAGGAAAAATTTTGCAATCATGGCATAAAAATACAAAAAGGGCTTTTCTTTGGCAAAAGAATACGGTATACTGTATTATGTATAATTATAAATATCAGGGAGGGTGTTATGCGATGGAAAGACTGTACACCGTAACGCTGGAAAAAATCATTAAGGAATTATCGTTGGAAACACTGTATATGCCGGAAGACGGCGAGCAACGCACGGTTTGCAGTGCGGAAATCAACCGCCCGGGCCTTGCACTCAACGGTTATTTTGAACATTTTGACAATGCCCGCATTCAAATTCTCGGTATAAGTGAGTTCGGGTTTTTGGAGGGACTGCCCGCGGCGGAGGTGGCGCAGCATATTGATACGTTTGTTGCCACCAAACCGCCGATGATCGTGGTGGCACGCAAACTGGAGGTTCCATCCGAATTGCTTGATGCGTGTCGCCAATATGAGGTGCCGCTGTTGCACAGTGCCGACACCACGTCGGGTGTAGCGGCGGCTTTGATCTCGTTTTTAAACGTGCAGCTCGCCCCCCGTATTACGCGACACGGTGTGTTGGTGGAGGCGTACGGCGAGGGTATTTTGCTTATCGGTGACAGCGGCGTGGGTAAAAGCGAAACGGCGATCGAGCTTGTCAAGCGTGGGCACCGTTTGATCGCGGATGACGCGGTGGAGATCCGCCGCGTGTCCTCCAAAACGCTGGTGGGCTCCGCACCTGATAATATTCGCCATTTTATTGAGTTGCGCGGTATCGGTATCGTGAACGCCCGCCGTATTTTCGGTATGGGTGCGGTCAAAGTGACCGAAAAGATCGATATGGTCGTTCAATTGGAGCCGTGGAACAACGAAAAGGTATACGACCGCATGGGGCTTGAAAATCAGTATACGGATATTTTGGGCATCACCGTGCCGATGCTGACCATCCCGGTAAAGCCCGGCCGTAATTTAGCCATCATCATTGAGGTTGCCGCGATGAACAACCGTCAGAAGAAAATGGGATACAATGCGGCACAGGAGCTGATGCAAAATCTCGGCATGGCCGATGAAGAGGTAAATCGCAGCGAGTATACGGCGTTCTAAAAGAAAGGAATCAGTATGGGTCATATTCATCCGACCGCGGATTTTCACACGCACACGGTGTTCTCACCGCACGCGTACAGCACCATTACGGAAAACGCCGCAGCCGCAGCCAAGTGCGGGATGCTGGCGGAGGCGTGCACCGATCACGCCGAGGCGACACCGGACAGCGGACATCACTGGCATTTTACCAATATGAAATGTCTGCCGCCGATCATTGAGGGCGTTCGCGTGTTGCGCGGTATGGAAGCCAACGTGATCGATTTTGACGGCACCATTGATGCTTCGCCGAAGCTGCGCGCGCAGATGGAGCTGGTGATCGCGTCGATGCACGAAAGCTCCATGCCGCAGGGCAGCGTGGAAGAGATCACCAGAGCGTGGACGGCGGTTGCCGCTGATCCGAAGATTGATATTATCGGTCACTCCGGCACACCGTGCTATGCCTTCGACTATGAAGCGGTCATTCCGTTGTTCGGACAGCACGGCAAGGTGGTGGAGATCAACGAGGGAAGTTTCCGCGTTCGTCGGGATTCCTATGAGAATTGCAAGCGTATTGCCACGCTGTGCAAGCAGCACGGTGTGCGCATTGCGGTGAATTCCGACGCGCATTTTCACGCGCACGTTGGGCAATTTGAAAACGCGATCGCGCTGCTTGACGAGATCAAGTTCCCGCCGGAGCTGATCGTCAACAACAGCCGTGAATTGCTTGAAGCGTTCTTTGAGGAAAAGGGCATTGTTTGGTAAGGAGAAAAGGTAATGGTTACTATCGGTATTGATCTGGGCGGCACGAATATCGTCGCCGGAGTGGTGGATGAGCAGTATCACATTCTCGCTCGCGCAAAGTGCAAAACAAAAGCGGAGCGGTCTGCTGCGGAAATTTTAGACGATATGGCGCGCGTCAGCCGTGAAGCGGTGGAAAAAGCAGGGCTTACCATGGACGACGTAGAATACGTGGGAATCGGTGCGCCCGGCACCTGTAACGCCGAGACCGGTCAGGTGGAATATGCCAATAATCTGCCGTTTAATAACGTACCGCTTCGGGATATGATGCAGGAGCGGCTCGGAAAACCCGTCTATCTTGAAAACGATGCCAACGCGGCTGCATGGGGTGAAGTCAAGGCGGGCGCCGCAAAAGGCGCGGCGAGCTGCGTCATGGTGACGCTCGGCACGGGTGTCGGCGGCGGCGTCGTAATCGACGGGAAGATCTATACCGGCTTTAACTATGCCGGTGCGGAGATCGGCCATTCCGTTATCGTGAAGGACGGTGCACCGTGCACCTGCGGGCGAAAGGGATGCTGGGAGGCATACGCTTCCGCAACGGCACTTATTGAGCAGACACGTGCGGCGATGCGAAAACACCCCGACAGTAAAATGTGGGAGTTGGCGGGCTCGATAGAGAAAGCGAACGGTTTGACGGCGTTCGATGCCATGCGCGCGGGTGATGCCGCGGGCAAAGCCGTGGTGGATGCGTATATCGATTACGTGGCGGTAGGTGTGATCGACATGATCAACATTTTCCAGCCCGAGGTAGTGTGCATCGGCGGCGGTGTCAGCAAAGAGGGCGAAACGCTGCTGGGGCCGATGCGAGAAAAGATCGAGCGCGAACGCTACAGCCGTTACAGCGCCAGACAATCGAAACTGTGCGTCGCTACGCTCGGCAACGATGCCGGTGTGATCGGGGCGGCGTGCTTAGGGTAGAGCGAGATATCCGAACCCGCCGCACACGCGGCATCTTTCGGTGCTTTTACCTCAATGCAGTCTTGCAAGGCGACAGCCTTGCTTCGCCTTCCTTGAATTAAAATCCCTCGAAATCTGCTCGCGTTGCGGTCGCAGATTTTAAAAAGAGAGGGTTTTTGTTCAATCAAGGCATAAAACGCAGGTAATCCTTTGCGGATTACCGAGTATTTTAACGTAGAGTGAGCGAAAACCCGCCTTTTTAAAACGGGGTTCGGATATCTTACTCTACCCTTTAGGAGAGATGGTATGAGTCGGTCCGATATTGCCAAAACCTTGCGGGCGTTTGGTTGTACGGTAAAAGAGGCAGAACCGATGTCTGCGCACACCTCGTTCAAGATCGGCGGGGAGGCGGAGTATTTTGTCAGCACGACCGATATTATCCAGGCGGCACTCATTCTCCGCTATTGTACCGAGCAACAAATACCGTTACTTGTTGTAGGTAACGGATCGAATCTCTTAGTCAGTGACGAGGGAATCGACGGCGTGGTGCTGCACGTAGGCGCGAGTGTGATCGACGTGAACGGTACGCGCATGACCGTGCAGGCGGGCGCTTCCCTGACGAGAGTATGCCTTGCCGCGTGTGAGCGCGGGTTGTCCGGATTGGAGTTTGCCTACGGCATTCCCGGAACGATGGGCGGCGGTATTTATATGAACGCCGGCGCGTACGGCGGAGAACTGGCAGACGTGGTGCGGTCGGTGACCGCGCTGACGGCGAACGGCGAGATCGTGGAGTTGACAGCCGAGCAGCTCGAATTCGGGTATCGGCACAGCGTTTTGATGGAACAGCCGCTTACCGTTTGGTCGGTGACGATGGAGCTTGCCAAGGACGATCCCGTACAGATCCGTTCGCGGATGGAAGAACATATGGCGGCGCGCAAAGCGAAGCAGCCGCTGGAATACCCGAGCGGCGGAAGCTTTTTCAAGCGTCCCGAGGGACATTTTGCCGGTGCATTGATCGAACAGTGCGGGCTAAAAGGATCCGCTGTGGGCGGTGCGCAGGTCAGCGAAAAGCACGCGGGGTTCGTTATCAACCGCGGCGGCGCGACGTGTGCGGACGTGATGGAATTGTGCCGTCAGGTACAAGAGCAGGTGAAAGCAAAGTTCGACGTCAGCTTGGAGCGTGAGGTGCAACTGGTCGGACGTTGAGAGGTGAAACAGGATGTCGTTTTCATCGGATATAAAAACTGAATTGGTTGCGGTGAGCGGCGGCGATTGCTGTGAGCTCGCGCAAGCGTACGGTATGGCGGAGTTCGGCCGTGCCTTTTCGGCATCCGCGGTGTCGCTGCAGACCGAAAACGAGGCGGTTGCGCAGCGGTATGCCGAGCTGCTGTCCACGGTGTGCGGTGTTACGGCGCCGGTGGAAGCTCCGCCGACGGGCAAAGCCGGCTTGTATACGGTATCCGTCGGTGCTGAAGACAGGCGGCGGGTTCTTTCCCGTTTCGGTCACGGAGGGAACGAGGTCGCCCTGCGGCTCAACCGCGCA
The DNA here is from genome assembly GCA_045590415.1 of Acutalibacteraceae bacterium. Classification (GTDB taxonomy): domain Bacteria; phylum Bacillota; class Clostridia; order Oscillospirales; family Acutalibacteraceae; genus RGIG3009. The sequence continues at coordinate 5,708 of JAZNRA010000080.1, forward strand.
AACTTGGACTGTGAGGCGTGTGCCGCCGCGTTTTTGCGCGGGGTGTTTTTGGTGTGCGGTGCGGTGACCAATCCGCAGGTGGATTATCATTTGGAGTTCAGCGTGCCGCATCTCAATTTAAGCCGTGATCTGATCGCGTTGCTCGGCGAGCAGGGGCTGACCGCTAAAACCGTGCGGCGCAAAGGCAATTATATTGTGTATTTCAAGGAAAGCGAGCAGATCGAGGATTGCCTGACCGGCATCGGCGCGATGAACGCGTCGCTCGAGTTGATGAACGTTAAGATCGTCAAAAGTATTCGCAACAACGTCAACCGTGCCGCCAACTGCGAAACGGCGAACCTGGATAAAACGTTGGTGGCGTCTTTGCCGCAGATCGAGGCGGTGCGTAAGATCGAAAAAGCGATGGGGTTGGACGCCCTGCCGGAGGATCTGCGCGAGCTGTGTCGGCTGCGGGTGGAAAACCCCGATTACTCGTTGCGCGAGCTCGGCGAGGCGCTTGAGCCGAAGATCAGCCGTTCCGGTGTGAATCATCGCTTGCAACGAGTGTTGGAAATTGCAGAATCTATAAAATAAGGAGTATTTGACCGTGTCCTTTGTTCATCTTCACGTGCATAGTGAGTACAGTCTGTTGGACGGCGCCTGCCGTCTGAACGGACTGCTTCGCCGCGTCAAGGAACTGGGACAAACTGCCGTGGCGGTGACCGACCACGGTGTCATGTACGGTCTGATCGAGTTTTATAAAGCCGCGAAAAAAGAGGGCATCAAGCCCATTTTGGGATGTGAGGCGTACGTGGCGGCGCGCAGTCGTCACGATAAGGTGCACGGCGCGGACAGCGAGCATCACCATTTGGTGTTGCTGTGCGAAAACGAGGTCGGATACGCGAATTTGGTGCGTCTGATCTCGGCGGCGTGGACCGAGGGCTTTTACGGGAAACCCCGTGTTGACCGTGAGCTGCTCGGGCAGTATCACGAGGGGCTTATTGCGCTTTCCGCGTGTTTGGCGGGGGAGATCCCTTCGGCGCTGCGCCGCGGTGATTACGCGGCCGCCAAGCGTATTGCGTTGGAATACCGCGCGCTGTTCGGCGCGGATAATTTCTTTTTGGAGATTCAGGATCACGGGATGGCGGAGCAAGCCGCGATCAACGGGGATCTGGTGCGCTTGTCGCGCGAGACGGGGATCCCGCTCGTGTGTACCAACGACGCGCACTATTTAACGCGTGAGGACGCCGCCATGCAAAAGGTGCTCCTCTGCATTCAGACAAATACGACGGTGGACGAGCCGAATCCGATTTCGTTCCCCACCGATGAATTTTATATCAAGTCCGAGGACGAGATGCGCTCGCTGTTTCCCTCGCTGCAGGAGGCGTTTGACAACACGGCGCGCATCGCTGACCGTTGTCGGGTGGAGCTGGAATTCGGCAAGACCAAGCTGCCGCACTTTGAAGCACCCGGCGGGGATAGTTATGCGTATTTCCGCGACGAGTGTTATAAAGGGTTATATCGCTTATACGGACGGCAGCCCGACCCTGCGGTGGTACAGCGGTTGGAATACGAGCTGGATACCATTCACCGCATGGGGTACGTTGACTATTATCTGATCGTCAACGATTTCGTACAGTACGCCAAAACACACGATATTCCGGTGGGGCCCGGCCGTGGATCGGGCGCGGGCAGTTTGTGTGCGTATTGCATCGGCATTACCGGTATTGATCCGATCAAGTATGGGTTGCTGTTCGAACGGTTTTTAAATCCCGAACGCGTCAGCATGCCGGATTTTGACATTGATTTTTGTAACGAAAAACGGCAGCAGGTCATCGACTACGTTATCCGCAAATACGGCGAGGATCACGTGGCGCAGATCGTTACGTTCGGAACGCTCGCGGCGCGCGCGGCGATTCGCGACGTGGCGCGCGCGATGGGGCTCCCGTATGCGGTGGGTGATACCGTTGCCAAGCGGGTGCCGTGGGAATTGAATATGACCTTGGACAAGGCGCTCGCGCAGTCCAAGGAACTCAAAGAATTGTATGACGGCGACGAGCAGATCCGCCGTTTGATGGATATGGCGCGCAAGGTCGAGGGCATGCCGCGCCACGCGTCGACCCATGCGGCAGGCGTTGTTATCACCGCAAAGCCCGTGTCGGAATACGTGCCGCTGTGCTTAAACGGTGATATGGTCGCCACGCAGTATACCATGACTCTTTTGGAAGAGCTCGGGTTGCTTAAAATGGACTTTTTGGGGTTGCGGAACTTAACCATCATCGACGAAGCCGAGCGTATGATCCGTGCACGTGAGCAGGACTTTTCCGTAAAGAACATTCCGCTGGATGCGCCTGCGGTCTATAAGATGATGTCCGCCGGTAACAGCGACGGCGTGTTCCAGTTTGAATCCGCCGGTATGAAGCGCGTGCTCACACAGCTTAAACCCGATCATTTTGAAGATCTGATCGCGGTGATTTCGCTGTTCCGTCCCGGCCCGATGGAATCGATCCCACGGTATATTGAAAATCGGCACAATCCCGCACATGTCACCTATGCACATCCGCGCTTAAAGCCGATCCTGGAGGTCACCTACGGCTGTATCGTCTACCAGGAGCAGGTGATGCAGATCTTCCGTGATTTAGCGGGGTATTCGCTCGGACGCGCGGATCTGGTGCGCCGTGCAATGTCCAAGAAAAAGCACGACGTGATGCAAAAGGAACGCGAGATCTTCATCTACGGCCTGACGGACGAGCGGGGAACCGTTACGGTGGAGGGATGCGTTCGCCGCGGGGTGCCTGAGGCGGTTGCCAACGATATTTTTGACGAGATGGCATCCTTTGCTTCGTATGCGTTTAACAAATCGCATGCTGCTGCGTATGCGTTGGTGGCGTATCAGACGGCTTATTTGAAGGCATACTATCCAAAGGAATATATGGCGGCGCTGCTCACCAGCGTGTGGGACAGCGGCAAGGTCGCCGGTTATATTGCCGAATGTGAACGGCTGCGTATTCGCGTACTGCCGCCGTCGGTCAACGAGAGCGTTGCCGGTTTTACGGTGGTGGACGACCACGTTCGCTTTGGGTTGCTGGCGGTAAAAAACATCGGCCGCGGTTTTATTGACGAAATGGTGCGCGAGCGAGAGGAGAACGGTCCGTTCGAAAGTTTTTATGCGTTTTGTCGGCGCATGACACCGTACCGCGAATTCAACCGCCGCGCGCTGGAAAGTTTGATCCGTTGCGGTGCGTTGGACGGACTTTCCGCCAACCGCCGACAGATGCTGGAGGCCTCCGCGTATATTCTCGAGCAATTGGAAGACGTTAACCGCCGCAATCTGTCGGGGCAGATGGGATTTTTTGACGATCCCGACACCGCGGCGATCGGCGAGCCGAAATTGCCGAACGTAACGGAGTTTGCGTTTCCGGAGTTACTTGCGATGGAAAAGGAAGTAGCGGGCTTATATCTCACCGGAAACCCGATGAAGCCGTACGAAGCGGTGCATCGCCACGTGAAGGCGGCGCGCATCGACCGTATTTTGGATGCGTTCGCGGATGAAGCGGAACCCGCTTACCGCGACGGACAAACCGTTACGTTGCTCGGCATGCTTGACCGTGTGCAGACGAAGGCAACCAAAAACAACGCACAGATGGCATACGCGACGTTGGAGGATATGTATGGGTCGTTGGAGCTGGTGCTGTTCCCGCGGGTGCTGGAAAACTGCCGTTCGCTGTTGCGCACCGGACAGGTCGTTTTGGTGCACGGAAAGCTGAACGCGCGTGAGGACGAAGCACCGAAGGTGCTGGTGTCGGACGTATCGCCTGCGCCCTCGCCGGATGCGGCCCCCGCGCCGGCGGAACGACCGCGTGCGGTGGCAAATCCCGGTCTGTATCTCAAGGTCCCCTCGCTCGACGGCGAGTGTTGGCGAAAGGTGCAAAAGCTGCTGCGCGTGTTTGAGGGGAAAACGCCGGTGTATCTGCGTGTGGCGGATACCGGCAAGCTGATCCGTACCCCCGCCGAGCTGTGGGTATCGCCGGAGGCGATCCTTATTACCGAGCTTGAGCGGGCACTCGGGAAAGAAAATGTTGCGAAATTGTGTTGAATTGTTGAAAAATTTGCCGATTTTCGAAAACTTTACTTGCACTCGGCCGTAAGGATGTGTATAATAGTAACGATTTTGCTTTTGTAAGGAGTAAATGGATATGGCTATCAAACGAATCGCGGTGTTGACCAGCGGCGGCGACGCGCCCGGCATGAATGCCGCCGTGCGTGCGGTTGCCCGTACGGCTCTCGGCCGCGGAATAGAAGTATACGGGGTCCGTCACGGATACAACGGGTTGTTGACCGGGGATATTCAAGAGATGAATCTGCGCAGCGTGTCGGATATTATCCACCGCGGCGGTACGGCGTTGTATACCGCGCGCAGCATGGAATTTAAAACGCCCGAAGGCGTCCAAAAAGCCGCCGAAAAATGCCGCGAGATGGGTATTGACGGGTTGGTGGTCATCGGCGGTGACGGTTCGTTCCGCGGTGCGCAGGATCTGACCCGTGCGGGTATTCCGTGCATCGGTCTGCCGGGTACCATTGATAACGATATTAACTGCTGTGAGCAGACTATCGGCTACGATACCGCGCTCAACACCTGTATGGAAATGGTGGATAAGCTGCGCGATACCGCACAGTCACACGACCGCTGCAGCGTTATTGAGGTCATGGGCCGTCATGCGGGATATCTGGCACTCAACGTCGGTATCGCGGTCGGCGCTACCAGCATTCTGGTGCCGGAGGTGCCGTTTGATTTCGACCGCGACGTGATCGCGCGCATGAAGAAAACGTCCCAGACCGGTAAGAAGCACTTTATTATCATCGTTGCCGAGGGCATCGGCGGCGTGGTGGAACTCGCCAAGCGGATCGAAGAGGCAACGGGCGTTGAATCGCGCGCGACCATTCTCGGTCACGTACAGCGCGGCGGCAGCCCCACGG
>JAZNRA010000081.1:0-30895 GCA_045590415.1 Acutalibacteraceae bacterium
CCAGGTAGGAAGTGCACCTGCGTACTTCTCGATAAGAAGAGCGAGAGTTCTCTCGTAACAGCCGAGCGAGGTTCTATGAATAATATAAGGTGTCTTCATTGTGTTATCGCGGTCGGTATATTCCATACCAAACTTTTTAGCAAGAAGCATATCAATCTGAATGGTAATAAGGGTATCCTCTTTGCCGTGTACATTCTTAATCTGAATATCGAGCTTAGGCCCGTAGAAAGCTGCCTCGTCAATACCGATCGTATAGTCAAGGCCGAGGTCGTCAAGGATCTTACCCATAATACCTTGGGCCTCGTCCCACTGTTCGGGTGTGCCGATGTATTTTTCTTTGTTATCGGGATCCCATTGGGAGAAGCGGAAGGTACAATCCTCCCACATACCGACGGTATCCAGTACGTGCTTGGCCAGTTCCAAACAGCCCTTGAATTCTTCTTCCAACTGATCGGGACGCAGGATCAAGTGACCTTCGGAAATCGTAAACTGACGCACACGGATAAGACCGTGCATTTCACCGCTATCTTCGTTACGGAAAAGCGTAGAGGTTTCGCCGAGGCGCATCGGCAGGTCGCGGTAAGAGCGGGCGCGGTTTAAGAACACCTGATACTGGAACGGACACGTCATCGGACGCATCGCCAAGCATTCCTTTGATTCGTCCTTCGGGTCGCCCAGCACAAACATGCCGTCCAAATAATGATCCCAGTGACCGGAGATCTTGTAGAGATCGCTCTTTGCCATCAACGGGGTTTTGGTCAACAGATAGCCGCGCTTTTGTTCCTCGTCTTCGATCCAACGCTGTAAAAGCTGGACAACGCGAGCGCCCTTGGGGAGCAAGATCGGCAAACCCTGTCCGATAACGTCAACCGTTGTAAACAACTCCAATTCGCGACCAAGTTTGTTGTGATCGCGCTTTTTGGCTTCCTCTAAACGATTCAAATGTTCTTCCAGTTCCGCGTTTTTGGGGAACGAGATACCGTAAATGCGTTGAAGCATTTTATTTTTCGAATCACCGCGCCAGTATGCACCGGTAGCACTGAGCAGCTTGACGGCTTTCAGACGGCCGGTATCCGGCAGATGAGGGCCGGCGCAGAGATCGGTGAAATCACCTTGACGGTAAAACGAAATATCGCTGTCCTCCGGAAGATTTTCAATCAATTCCGCTTTATACGGTTCGTTTGCCATCAACTGCAGGGCTTCGGAGCGGGGAAGGGTGAACCGTTCAATCGGGAGTGCTTCTTTGATAATCTTCTTCATTTCGGCTTCAATGGCAGCCAGATCGTCCGGAGAAAAACCGCCGGTGTGATCAAAATCATAATAAAAACCGGAATCAATGGAGGGACCGATTGCCAGCTTCACGTTAGGATATAAGCGCTTTACTGCCTGCGCCATGACGTGAGAAGTGGTGTGCCAATAGGCCTTTTTGCCGTCGATGTCGTCAAACGTTAAGATCTCCAGTGTACAATCGGAGGTCAGCGGGGTGCGCAGATCGACGACTTCACCGTCAACGCGTGCCGCACACGCGGCTCGGTATAAGCCCATGGAAATTTCGCGGCACAAAGCGTCTACGGTCGTGTTTTCGGCAACCTCACGCACGTCGCCGCCCTTCAAAGTAATGTTTAGCATAGGTAATCTCCTTTCAAAAAACAAAAACCCCGCCCCTGCATACGAGGGGCGGGGCATAATCGCCTCGCGGTTCCACCCTGATTTACGGATACAAATCCGCACTCATTGTTGCCGATAACGGGGCATACCGTCGTTCTTTCACCGAAGTTCCCAAACGCGCTCCGGGGTGGTAAGCAGTTGCAGATCTTTGCATCCTTTTCAGCTGCCGGATGCTCTCTGAAGAAGACCGTTATGCAAGCGCTGTCCCCATCAATGCTTTAACAAATTTATGGTAGCATCAAAAGCCGAATTTGTCAAGAAAAAAGCCGAAAAACGTTGACAGAAACGCAATTTATCTCTATACTGAATGTCGACAGATAATAAACGCTGTCATACTAAAATTGAATCACAGAGGCCGTCAGGTGTTCAGCTATACGCTGGCCGAACAAGGAAGAGGGGTGTGAATCCCCCGCGAACCCGTCGCTGTATTTGGGTGACTGTCGTTTCACAATGCCACTGAGTAATCGGGAAGGCGAAACGGCGCGACCCATGAGTCAGAAGACTTGCCTGATGTTGCCGTGCAGGAAGCCACGAGTGTTGGCGAGGGCACAAGTATAAGCCGCTTTCTTTCGTCTTTACCATTCTTGTACACCCTCCTGCCGGTGTCGCTGATGCGATTCGGAAAGAAAGGGTGCATTTTTTATGCAAAAAAAGAAATGGTTAGGATTGGTAATTGGGTTTGTAGTACTCGCGTTGGCGGTAACGGCAGCGGCTGTTATTTACGCGAAAACACGTCCCGAAACGCAGGATGGTATCAAGACGATCACGATCCAAATGATATACGATGATGTCGATACCACTGTCACGATCCGTACCGATGCAAAGTATTTGCGCGGTGCCTTGGAAGAAGAAAATTTAATTGCCGGTGATGAGTCGGAATTCGGTTTGTTTGTGAAAACGGTGAACGGACGTACAGCCGACGATGCCAAACAGGAGTGGTGGAACTTCACCAAAGACGGCGAAACACTTATGACCGGTGTTGATACTACCGTGATTTCAGATGGAGAAGCGTTTGAAGTAACGCTGAAGGTCGGATATGACTCGTTCTAAACTCACATTATTGGAACTGGTGATTCTGAGCCTTCTTGGTGCATTGTTGTTTGTTGTACAGGTGGTACTCGGTTTTCTTCCAAATATCGAATTGGTATCGGTTTTGGTCATCGTCTATACCCGCATATACGGATGGAAAGTGTTTTATCCCATCTATCTGTTTGTTGCGTTAGAGGCGGTCTGGTACGGCATTAATACCTGGGTTATCCAGTACACCTACGTTTGGTCTATTCTGGCGCTTTTCGTTTTGTTGCTGCGGCGGTGCGATTCACGCGTATTATGGGTGCTTGTGAACACGGTCTACGGTTTTTTGTTTGGTGCGCTTTGCTCGATTACCTATTTGTTTATAGGTGGATTTTCGGCAATGACAGCGTATTGGATTTCCGGTATTCCGTTTGATTTGCTGCATATGGGCGGCAATTTTCTTACAGCCCTTGTTCTTTGCGAACCGCTGTATCAATCGTTATCCCGCCTAAAACAAACCATATGTTAACAGAAAAGCACGGTGGTATACCGTGCTTTTCTGTTGACTTTGCGGCAAATTTATTCTAAAATAAAACTATCTCTATGCGATAAAGGGGGAACATATGTTGAAAGTGCGTTTGCTGGCAATGATCGCTGTAATTTGCCTGCTGTTATCCGGCTGTAACATCATCGGTATCGATGTTGAAAATCAGTTGATTCCCCCGCAAAACGATAAAGAGCAAAATGCAATGCAGACAGCGTTATATGACTATTTGCAGAGTTATAACTTTACACTTACCTATCCGACGTCCGGTGAGTATCAAGCACCGTTTATTGTGTTGAATCAAATCAAGCAAACGGAAATTCTTTCCGGACAGGCGGGAAGTGAGACGGTCACACCGGGTTCCGATACTTTAGGCAACTGGGGTGTTGTCTTCTATCGCTGGAATATGAATAATGCTAAAACGAAAATACATCTTCTCAAAAAAAATGAAGACGGCGTCTGGAAAACCGTTGCCGATGTTGAAGGGTACAGCGAAACTGTTGCCGAAGTGAATTTTGCCGATCTCAACGGTGACGGATTTCCGGAACTCTTGGTTGGCTGGAGCATGTATAACACAACGGATAAACGGTTGGCCGTTTATCGCATCGATCGCAAACTATCCGCTATTGCTTTTGAAAAAGCATATACGGAACTGCGGTGTGCCGATATGACGGATGACGAGGCAGAGGATATTCTCTTGTTTAATATCCAAAGCGGTGAACCGGAAGTGAAAGCGCAGTTGTACTCGTATATTAAGAATCAAATGCAGTACCGTGGTGAAACGTTGTTAGACAGCGGCATCAAGCAGGTGCGTTCCTCCGTTGTTGCCAAACTCTCGCCGACAGTAAACGGTATGTTTGTGGATTGTCAAAAGGATGCCGATACCACCGTTACGGAACTGATTTATTGGAATAACAGTTCCCTAAAATCCCCTTTGAGCGATGAATCATCCAACGTGAACACCGTGACGGCTCGTGAGAACGGTCTTTCCTGTGAAGATCTTGACGGAGACGGTGTCGTTGAATGGCCGCTTTCCAAGCGCCTGAACAGTTATGAAACGGCATCGTTAGAAACCGCGATTTGGCAAACCGATTGGATGACGTACGATTTTCGTTCGGCGAAGATAGAGAGAAAGTTCAGCAGTGTCGTAAACTTGATGGATTCTTATATGTTACGCTTGCGTGATGAGTGGAATGACGATAACGTTAAGATCACATACGATGAAAAAACACACATTCTGTCGATCGGACAAACAACTGCCGACAGGCCTTTCCTGCAGTTGCTGGCTACTCATTCCGAAACCAAAACCGCCCTGCCGGAAGGGTTCTCGTATTTTGATGGATCAGATACTTGGCACTATGCGGTGTGTGTCGATACGGATGTCGTAACCTTGGAAGAAGCCCAATATTTGTTTGTAGTGCTTTAAGGAGGATTTTCGCCATGTCACGTGTGTTGGTTTGTGAAGACGAGCGCCCGATTCGCGAATTACTCATCATTAATTTAAAACGGCACGGATACGAGGTTTTTGAAGCCGCCTCCGGGGAGGATGCTTTACGGGTTTACAACGAAACATCCCATATAGAACTGGCGGTATTAGATATCATGTTGCCGCAAATGGATGGGTTTGCCGTATGTGAGGCATTACGCGAGCGAGATGCTTCCATAGGAATCGTGATGCTTACCGCCCGCGCACAGGAAAGTGAGAAGATCAAGGCGCTGAAACTCGGCGCGGATGATTACGTAACGAAACCGTTTAGTCCCTCTGAGCTTGTCGCCCGTTTGGAGGCATTGCAACGGCGGATCACCCGCTCGAAATCAAGTGTACTGCAGTCAGGAGACTTTGTATTGGATCTGCGTACCCGTTCGCTGAAAAAAGCCGGTAAAACGATTGAACTCACGCAGGTAGAATTTCAGTTGATGCAATGCTTTTTGGAAAATCAAGGGCGTCCATTGTCCCGCATGGATATTTTACACCGCGTGTGGGGCGAGGAGTATTTTGGCGAAGAAAAGATAGTGGATGTTAATATACGACGTCTACGTATGAAAATTGAAAACAGCGCGTCAGACCCTCGGCACATTACAACTGTCTGGGGGACGGGGTACTGTTGGAATGAAGGATAAGACTGTAAAAAGGGGGAACGATTATGCTGTTTAAAAAGGTAACGCGGCGTTGGCTGGTCAATGGCCTTGGTGCGGTTGTGGTATTGCTGGTCGTCATTGAATTTGCAGCAGCGTTTTTGGTTCGTTCCTATTACTATCAGCAGGCACAGAACAGTCTGTATACCCGTGCGGTATCGTTATCCGATATGTTGAGCATATATGTCAATGACGCAGATTTTGATTTTGAAAGAAGCGCGAAGACATATATGGAAGAGTTTACGGAACGCAACAAAATGGAATTTCAAGTGTTGGACGCTACGGGTAAGATTTTGGCAAGTTCTACCGGGTTTTCGCCGCAAGCGAACGTGCCTTTGGATTATCAGGCAGCCGTAAGCAATGCAGAATTGAGTCCAAAAGCAGCTTGGGGTGTATGGAATGGCAGAAATGCCGTTGGGCAGAATGTGCTTGCCTTAACGATGTTGGTGTCAAAGTCGAACGATACGGTTTGCGGTGCCATTCGCTATGTGGTTGCTTTGGACAATATTGATAAGCAAATCACGCTGATCACGTCGGCAATGATTACATTGGGCATTGCCCTTATATTCTTTATCATGCTTGTTAGTTCGTATTTTGTGAACAGCATCCTTCGACCGCTTACCGAGATCGGTGAAGCCGCTAATAGAATTGCACAGGGGCAATACTCACACCGCATTGTGAAACAGTATGACGATGAAATCGGAGATCTGTGCGATACCATCAACGACATGGCGGCACAGATTGAATCGTCTGAAAAATTACAAAATGAATTTATTTCGTCTATTTCACATGAGTTGCGCACACCGCTTACCGCTATTAAGGGATGGGCTGAAACACTTAAAGATGGCGAATCGGAAGACCCTCAACTGCTCAATCGCGGACTTGATGTCATCGGCAGTGAAACCGAACGGCTCTCCGGTATTGTTGAAGAACTTCTGGACTTTTCACGAATGCAAAAAGCAAAGCCCTCGGATGTCAGTAAAAAGATCGACATATACGCCGAAGTTCAAGAAGCGGTATTTCTGTTGAATGACCGTGCTAAAAAGCAAGGTGTCACGCTAACCTGCACGGAGCAAGAAGTCTTACCGCCGATTTGCGGGAACGGTGATCGTTTGCGGCAGGTGTTCGTGAACATTATTGACAATGCTATCAAGTATGCCAAACCGAACGGCTCCATTCATGTAGATGTGGCACCGATCACGGGTGGTGTACAGATTGTTATCAGCGATGACGGCATCGGTATTTCCGAAACAGATTTACCGTTTGTTACCGAGCGGTTTTACCGCGCTGCCAACACACAGCCGGGGTCCGGTATCGGTCTGACAGTAGCAAAGGATATCGTGACCGAGCATAGCGGTACGTTGCTCATTGAAAGTGAGCTTGACAAGGGTACGGTTGTAACCGTCACGTTACCGATTAAGAGGTGAGCAGTATGTCGAATATGAAAAAAACATCAATCGGCGGTCAAGCGCTGATCGAAGGTGTTATGATGCGCGGCCCGAAAAAGACGGCGATGGCTGTTCGTCATACGTCGGGAGAAATCGTGACAGAGGAATGGGAATTTGATATCAATAATAAACCGAAATTTTGGAAGTTGCCAATTCTTCGCGGTATATATGGGTTGGTTGACTCGTTGCGTTTTGGATACAAATGCTTGATGCGCTCGGCGGAATTGGCGGGTCTGGAGGAGAAAACACCGTCGGACGAACCGCAAACAGCCGGTCAAAAAGTTCTTATGACCGTTATGATGTTTATCAGCACGGTTTTAGGTATCTCTTTGGCGCTCGGCTTGTTTATGTATCTACCGTCTTTTTTATACAAACTGATGGCGAGCGGGTTAGATCGTTTGAACAACAACGACTTTTGGATGAACAACGCCGTTTTGCGCGGTGTGTTTGAAGGACTACTTCGCCTTGTGCTGTTTGTAGCATATATTTCGGTGATTTCACTGATGAAGGATATCCGCCGTGTATTCATGTATCACGGTGCGGAGCATAAAACGATCTTCTGCTATGAGCACGGTGAAGAATTAACCGTTGAAAACGTAAAAAAACAGAGTCGTTTCCATCCGCGTTGCGGAACGTCTTTTTTAATTTTAACGTTACTGATCGGTATTATCGTTTCAATTTGTATTCAGGTGCAAACCGTCTGGTTACGTGTCTTAATTAAAATTGCCTTATTACCGCTTACGGTTGGTGTAGGATATGAACTTATTAAGCTTGCGGGCAGAAAGGACAACACCTTTACACGCATTATGTCCGCGCCCGGTCTTTGGATCCAGCGCATTACCACGCGCGAACCGGAAGATGACATGATCGAGTGTGCCATTACCGCCTTCACGGCAGTAGTACCCGAAGACGAAACATCGGATAATTGGTAAACGGATATGACGGTTTTTGAATTGCAAAAACGAATAGAAGACATATTAGAGGCGGGTGGTTGCGAAACCCCCGCCTTTGATGCCATGTGTCTGTTAGAGGATATCGGAAAGGTCGGCAGGGGAAAGGTCCCCTCTTCACATAAGCGGATTATATCACCGGAATGTGAAGAAGCGGTGCTGAATTCCGCCGCGCGGCGCGCTGCAGGAGAGCCGCTACAATATTTATTGGGAACTTGGGATTTTCTTGATCTCACATTAGAAGTAGGCGAGGGTGTTCTCATCCCACGTCCGGAAACGGAATTGTTGTGTCAAGTAGCAGCGGAATACTTACAAAAATTACCTCATAAACATGTATATGATCTGTGCGCCGGTAGTGGTTGTGTCGGTTTGGGGATTGCTTCACTTTGCCGTGAGGCATCGATCACGGCATTGGAACTATCGGATAAAGCGTTTGTCTATCTGCAACGCAACATCGCCAGATATTGCAATTTAAAGATGACGGCGCTACAAGCAAATATATTGACCGAATACGACCGCTTTCAGGGCCCCATCAATGCCATTGTATCTAACCCACCGTATATACCAACCCGCAACCTTGATTCCTTGCAACGCGAGGTGCAGTACGAACCGCGCATGGCGTTAGACGGCGACGAGGACGGTTATCGGTTTTATCGAGCGATTTCCGAGCATTGGCTTCCGAAACTGTCGTGGGACGGATTCGTTGCAGTGGAAGTAGGAATAGGACAGGCGCAAACGGTTGCCGAACTGTTCCGTCGGCACGGTATGACGCACACAACGGTATATCCCGATTTCGCCGGCATCGATCGCGTCGTCGTAGGAAAACGATGAATATGAATGAATATTCATTCCAAAAAGAGTTGAAATTACGTTAGAAATGCGAATTGTTATGCAAAGTGTTGTTCTCTGTATTCAAATTTCGGTAGTTTATTGTTCAATATGCGGAAATTCGTGTAACTTTATGAAAAAGTGTTGATTTTTTATTCAAGCAGTCGTATAATGTGTAGTGTTCTAAGGGAGCGATGCTCCTAAATTATCAAGAGAGAGGGATTTATTGTGAAAAAGTTTTTAGCTTTGCTTCTCGTTGCGGTTCTGTTGTTTGCTTGCACTGCCTGCGGCGCAAAGAAAGAGGAAGCCAACACGTTGGTTATGGCAACCAATGCCGCTTTCCCGCCGTACGAGTACGTTGAAGGTGGTAAAGTCGTCGGTATCGATGCTGAGATTGCTGCCAAGATCGCCGAAAAATTGGGCATGGAGCTCAAAATTGAGGACGTTGATTTTGACACCATCATCGCCGGTGTTCAAACCGGTAAATACGACATCGGCATGGCTGGCTTGACGGTAACAGATGAGCGTAAAGAGAAGGTTAATTTCTCTACCAGTTACGCAAAAGGCATTCAGGCCGTTATTGTTGCTGAGAACAGCACCTACACCTCGTTTGAGGATTTCTACACCGGTTTCGATGCAGATGGCAATCCCGCAGGTGTCAAGGAAGGCATTAAAATTGGTGTACAGCAGACCACGACAGGTGATATCTATTCTTCGTCCGATCCGGTGGATTGGGGCTTCGGCGATGCTAACGTTGTCCGTTACAAAACCGGTAACGAGGCAGTTGCTGCTCTGAAAGCGAACAAAATCACCGCTGTCATCATCGATAATGAGCCCGCGAAATCTTTTGTTGCCGCTAATGATGGCCTGAAGATTTTGGAAGGTGCTTACACCGATGAAGATTACGCAATCGCTGTTGCTAAAGAAGATACCGAATTGCTCGAGAAAATCAACACGGCGCTCGCTGATCTGAAAGCTGACGGTACGTTGGATAAGATTATCACGAAGTATATTCCGGCTCAATAATTTCCATAAACACTAACGTGAAAGGGCGGTGGAAAGCACCGCCCTTTCCTTGCAAAGGAAGAACTGTATGGAAAAAATCTGGCAAACTCTATTAGACTTTTACGAAAACTCCATCAAGCAACCTTTCGTTTCCAGTTTCATCACGGATGATCGTTGGAAAATGTTGCTTGAAGGTTTTGGTAACACCTTACTTATTACGTTGCTGGCGGCGATTATCGGTATTTTTATCGGTATCGTCGTTGCTATGATTCGTACGACGTATGATAACAACCTGGAATCGTGGTCCCGTCGCGGCGGTTTTGGATTCTTTGTTATGCGCGTCCTTAATCGCTTGTGCAAAATCTATCTTTCCGTATTCCGCGGAACGCCTGTGATGGTGCAGTTACTGATTGCCTATCTTATCATTTTGAGCAATGTGGACAACACATTAGTCGTGGCTACTGTTGCCTTTGGTGTCAATTCCGGTGCCTATGTGGCAGAGATCATGCGAAGCGGCATTATGTCAATCGATCGCGGTCAAATTGAAGCAGGTCGTTCTTTGGGATTTAATTATGCCCAAACAATGCTCCGTATCGTTCTGCCGCAGGCCTTCAAAAACACCTTGCCGCCGTTGCTAAATGAGTTTATCGCCTTACTTAAGGAAACGTCAGTTGCCGGTTATATCGGTGTTCGTGATCTTAACAAAGCCGGCGAATTGATCCGCGGTGTGTCGTTTGAGATCTTTATGCCGCTTATTGCCGTTGCCGCAATATATTTATGTGTGGTCTTGTTGTTGACAAACCTGGTTGGTAAATTGGAAAGGAGGTTGCGTCGTAGTGATCACTAATTCCAAAGTCCTCATTTCCGTTAACAACCTCAAAAAATCCTTTGGTGACCTGTCGGTTCTTAAGGATATCACCACTGATATTCACAAAGGCGAAGTTGTCGTGGTCATCGGCGCTTCCGGTTCCGGTAAATCCACATTTTTACGTTGCTTGAATCGATTGGAAGAACCTA
Source organism: Acutalibacteraceae bacterium (assembly GCA_045590415.1). GTDB lineage: Bacteria > Bacillota > Clostridia > Oscillospirales > Acutalibacteraceae > RGIG3009. Next base: position 10,611 of record JAZNRA010000081.1, read on the forward strand.
CGGATGGTACTATCGTTTTCGATGATGTCAATATCACGGATGCCAAGTGCAATATCAATCAGCATCGTCAACGTATGGGAATGGTATTTCAACAGTTTAATTTGTTCCCGCACATGACGGTGTTGAAGAACTTAACCATCGCGCCTATAAAGTTACGTGGCTTATCCAAAGAAGAAGCTCAAGAGAAGGCGATGCAATTACTGTCGCGTGTCGGTCTTGCCGACCGAGCCGATGCGTATCCGTCACAGTTGTCCGGCGGACAAAAACAGCGCGTTGCGATTGTACGCGCGTTAGCGATGAATCCGGATGTCATGCTGTTTGATGAACCCACTTCCGCTCTTGACCCGGAAATGGTTGGCGAAGTGTTGGACGTTATGAAACAGCTTGCCGCCGAAGGCATGACAATGGTCGTGGTTACCCACGAAATGGGTTTTGCTCGCGAGGTTGCCGATCGCGTGCTCTTTATTGACGAAGGCGTGATTGCTGAACAGGGAACACCTGAAGAGGTTTTTGGTAATCCGCAGCACCCACGTACCAAAGAGTTTTTGTCAAAAGTTTTATAAATTCAAACAGCCGGAAGCTACTGCTTCCGGCTGTTCTTTTGTTTACCCGATTGCTTTATTTGCAAAGGAGTTGTTGATGAGTTTATCAAACGGGGCAGGTGAATCCAGTTCGCCTGCACGCTGAATGACCTCTTGCAAGCGGTTGAACGCCTCTTCGGTCATTACCGGTGTGGTAGCAAACGCGCCGATATCCTTATAACTCTTTACCGCACTTGCCAATAACTTTACGTCGGTATCGGCAAAGAACTCTTTAACGCATTCGGCGATTTCTTCCGGTGTGTGTTCTTCGACCCATTTTTGCCCTTTTGCGACCGCGTTGGTGAAACGCTGTACCAGATCGCTGTTCGCCGCAATATAGCTTTTTTTGGCAAAATAAGCGGTGTACGGCATTTCTCCCGCTGCGGCGCCGACACTGGCGACAATATAGCCCTTTCCCTCAAGCTGTACACTGGAGGCAACCGGTTCAAACATCGTGACGTAATCACCTGTTCCGCCAAGAAAAGCACCGGTCATCATATCAAATTGAATCGTGTTATCTAAATTAGCATCGGTGTCGGGATCAAGTCCGTTTTCCTCCATCGCATATCGAAAAGCCATATACGGCATGCCACCGGTGCGACCGGGTAAAATGTGTTTTCCCGCAAGATCACTCCACTTAAAATCAGGGTCCGGCTCGCGGCCGACCAAGAAACTGCCGTCACACGCTGTCAACTGAGCAAAAACCTCAGGATAATCTTCGCTACCGGAGTTGTACACGTATACGCTGGCCTCCGGTCCTGCTAAACCAATGTCGACACTGTTGCTGATTACGGCACTCATAACCTTATCGGCGCCGCCGCCGTTGCTGAGCTCAATCGTTATGTTTTCTTCCTCGAAAAAGCCCTTGGCGATCGCAACGTATTGCGGTGCGTAAAAAATACTGTGCGTTACCTCGCACAGACGTACGGTCGTTGTACCTCCTTCATCGTTTTTACTGCATCCCGAAAGGGTAGGAACCAGTACGAGAATCAAGACCAAAACACACGCGAAAATACGTTTCTTCAAAAGTATCACTCCTAATCATATTAAGCGCCGAAACGCTTGCTGACAAGCTTCTGACAAAAGGAAACGCCTTGATACATCAGTGCGGCGACAGCGGCTAAGATCAGTACGCTTGCCATTACAAGATCCATTTGGAATACTTGACCGCCATAGACGATCAAATATCCAAGCCCCGCTTTACTGACCAAAAATTCGCCGGCAATGACACCTACCAGTGATAATCCGATATTGATCTTCAAGGAATTAAACAACGTCGGCAGGTTAGCGGGCAAAACGATAGTGGACAACACTTGTTTCCGTGACGCGCCGAAGGTTTGCGCCATTTTTATGATTTCGGCATCGGTATGATGAAAACCCGAAAGCATTTCCAGCACCGTGACAATGAGCGATATGGCAAGTGCCATAAAAATAATAGCTTTTGTCCCTGCTCCTGCTATCAGGATGATAACCGGTCCCAGTGCGATCTTCGGAAGACTGTTGAGTACAACCAAATACGGTTCAGCCACCCGCGAAACAAACGGACTCCACCAGCACAACACACTGATCGATAAACCGAATATGACGCCTAAAAAGAAACCGGTAAGCGTTTCATACAGCGTGACCCCGATATGCGTTAGCAACCCGTTTTTGGAGGTGTTAAGCAGGGTTCCAACGATTCGACTTGGTTGACTCACCAAAAAGGCGTCGATCCAATTAAGAGTCGCCGCAAGCTCCCATAAAACCATCAATCCGATCAGTAAGCCCCATTGCCATGCTTTGATGCTGATCCGCCGCTTTTTCTGCTGACGCAGCCAAACGGCGCGCTCCGACGATAGCGGTATATTATTTGACTTCTTCATCTTCGCGCAGCTCCTTCCAAATATGGCTGAAATACTGTGAAAAACGAGGATCACTGCGGCAGGATAGGGGAGAACGATCCTCATCAAAAACGATCGGATAGATTTCTTTTACGTAAGCGGGCCGAGCCGATAAGATCAGTACCGCATCTCCCATGGCAACTGCTTCGGGTATATCATGCGTTACCATCAGCATCGTTACTTTTTCCGCCTTCAAAATTCGGTACACATCATCGGTAACTGTCAATCGTGTCTGAAAATCAAGCGCACTGAACGCCTCATCCAGTAACAGAATATCCGGGCCGGCCGCCAACGTACGGATCAACGCCACTCGTTGGCGCATACCACCCGATAGTTGGCGAGGATATTTGTTGCGGAATTCGTATAAACCGTACGTTTTTAGCAGATCTTCGGCGCGCTTGATCGTTTCATCGGAAATCGCACGACGGATTTCTAAGCCAAACAAAACGTTATCCCAGATCGTCCGCCATTCCAACAGATTATCACGTTGTAACATATATCCGATATGAGGTGATATACCTTTTGCTTCTTCACCGCCGATCTCCACAGTACCGCTTGTACGCGGAAGCAAACCGGCAATCAAGGAAAGCAACGTACTCTTACCACATCCACTGGGGCCGACGATGCTTAAAAACTGTCCTTGCGGAACACAAAAAGTAACGTCACGAAACGCTTCCACCTCTCCGTTTTCCGCTTGATATCGAAACCCGGCATTTTTGACACGTAGCATATCCATCGAATACTTCACCTCTTTTGTGATATCGACCCTCACTTCATATCATGCAAAATAATGGTGAGAGGTGAATACTTTCTCGCAAAACAAAAGCGGCAGATACGCGTTGCGTATCTGCCGTCAATCGTATTTTGCTTTTAATCACAGCAAGGATCGTTTTTCTTCTTAGCCGATGATGCCGCAGGAACCGGTTCGGTAATGTCACCGATACCGGTGGTTTCCGAAAACATGACGTTGGCTTTGGTCATATCCACGGCATCGGTGGGAACAATGATCTTAGATGCCTTACCGTTCGACATGGCAACCAGTGCTTCATATTTTTTCAGTTCCAGCACAGCTTTATCGACGCCCGCTGCTTTGAGTGCTGCCAAACCGTCGGCTTCTGCTTGTTTAGCAAGTAAAATGGCTTTTGCCTCACCTTCCGCTCTGGCAATGCGTGCATCACGTTCGCCTTCGGCCGCAAGGATCATGGCCTGCTTATCACCCTCTGCACGCGTAATAACCGCCGCTTTATGGCCTTCGGCTTCCAACAAGGTCTCACGGCGATCGCGCTCTGCCTTCATCTGCTTTTCCATGGCGTTTTGGATCTCGGCAGGGGGGATGATATTTTTGAGTTCCACGCGGTTGACCTTGATACCCCATTGATCGGTCGCAGAATCCAAAATATCCGTCATTTTTCCGTTTATTGTGTCACGGGACGTTAACGTGTCGTCCAGCTCCAACTCGCCCACAATATTACGCAGGGTGGTAGCCGTAAGGTTTGAGAGCGCGCTGATGGGATTAACCGCACCGTAGGTAAACAATTTCGCGTCAAACACCTTGAAATACACGACGGTATCGATCTGCATGGTGACGTTGTCCTTGGTAATAACCGGTTGGGGAGGGGAATCCAACACCTGTTCTTTCAAGGTAACTTTTTTAGCAACCCGATCCAAAATGGGAATTAAAAAGTGTAACCCTGCATCCCAGGTTTTCTTGTACTTGCCCAGCCGTTCAACGACCCATTCGGTTTGCTGTTGAACGATTTTCAGACTGAACACCAGGATCAACACAACAATAACAGCAATAACGATCGGCATAAAATCACCTCATTTGATAATTTGTAACATAAAATTTATGTTATCTTTACTATATCATACGCGCATGCTCTCTGTCAAATAACAACGCTTGGAAAGAAAGTGTACGATGTATCCGTATCATAACACAATAAAGCAGAGAATCAAAAACGGAGAATTAGTTGGGTATCGGTTTGTTGACGATTATCCGAATATCGGAGAATGCTTAGTATTAGAATTTCGTACACCGCCGTTTATACGACCGATTCGACCGCACAAATACCGAGAATATGTCATATTGTTGAAAGACTTTTCCATACCGGATTGACCGTGCAACTTGTCGCGAGATAATTTTATAAATTTAAGGAATACCCCTTGACACTTAAGTAAAATACTGTTATACTGTTGATGTTCTCAAAAGAATATTCCATATCGCGGGGTGGAGCAGGGGTAGCTCGTCGGGCTCATAACCCGAAGGTCGGAAGTTCGAATCTTCCTCCCGCAACCAAAAACCTTCTCGGACGAAGTTCGGGAAGGTTTTACTTTTTCACTTTTCACTCTTCATTTTTCACTAAATCCGTCCGAGAAGATTTTTGGAGGTAATAAGTAATAGTGAATGGTGAAGAAGTGTTTTGCAAGGCTTTGCCTTGCACTTTTTACTTTTAGGAAGTATAATAAGTTTAAGGGGTGATAGCGATGAAAGAAAGTCCGTTGATGATAAAATCAAAAGCGTCTGCGCTTGATGTGATAAAGGTATGCAAGAAGTGAAGAGTGACAAAGTGTGAGTCTGCTCTTATCAATCAATTTTTGCGTTCAGGAACAAGTATCGGAGCAAATATTAGAGAGGCTTTTTACGCTCATGGCAAGGCTGATTTTATTGCTAAATTACAAATTGCATTAAAAGAGTGTTCTGAAACTGAATACTGGATTGAGCTCGTTGTTGAAAGCGGATATTATAATGATAAAACCTTGCTTGACAAATGTACCGAGGTTAAACGAATTTTGATTTCTTCCGTTAATACCGCCAAGGAGAACATGAAATGAACTTTTACGAAATTACCGAACAAGATAAAGAACTTATCAAAACTGCTCTGAAAACATTAGAAAACAGTTTTGATGACGGTATTTATAATCATACTGTTGGCGCGGCAATCCGTTGCAAAAACGGTAAGGTGTATAGCGGCGTTAATTGTGACGGCATTCACGGTTCTTGTGCTGAATATATTACAATAGGTATGGCGATTTCGGCAGGTGAACGAAAATTTGATACAATAGTCGCCGTTCACGATAAAGCACCAAACTGCCTGGTCGCTCCTTGTGGCAACTGTCGTCAGATGCTTGTAGAGTATTGCCCGGACATTAAAGTGATTTTGAATAATGATGACAACGAAATGATCAAGGTTGATATAAAAGATTTAATTCCATTCGCTTGGAAACCCGTAGTTGTATAAAATGTGCTCGATATCTTTTTTGGTGCAACTTGCCAAAGAAATCCGAAATCGCTTTTGCGGTTTCGGATTTCTTCCGTTATGGATAAGTTTGTGCTCCCACTTGTGGGTTATGAGCCCGAAGAGCGAATAACTTGTAGCGTCAAAACAATCCGAAAATAGAAAAACGGCTACTTTAATTGACATTTGGGCTGTTTATTAGTACAATTCGTTATGTAAGCTTAGATATCAATAATTTATTTTTTGGAGAGAAAAACATGAAGTATTCGCAGCAGTTTAAAGAAAAAAAGGAACTGGTACAGTCCAAGAGTGTCAGCGTTGGATTTGACGGGTTTATTGATTATGTTGTAAAGCCTGTTAAGACACGTGCAGATGAGAACACTTGCACATACTATCCCACTATTGATAAATTCGGGGAAAAAGTATCGAGTCTTGCGGGTATAAGCGGCAATATTGAGCTTGTTTTTGAAAAGACAGATTTCGGCGGTTGCGGACCCCACTATATAAACGGGCTTGCAAACATGGGTGTAAACTGCACTTGCGTGGGTACTCTCGGCTATCCCGAAATGAACCCTGTGTTTGATTTGCATAAAAATTGTAAGACGATAACTGTTGGTGAGCCCGGATATTCGTATCTGTTTGAGTTTGAAGACGGAAAAATAATTATGAGTAATATTAAGGAAATCAGCAAGTTTACTTGGAATGATTTGATAGAGCGTGTCAGCATTGACGAAATGGTGAAATATTTTGAAGATGCAGATATTATCACTCTTGTGAATTGGAGTTACCTTGTTCATTTCCACGAAATATATGAAAACTTTCTTGAAGTGGTAATGCCCAAACTCAAAAAGAAGGACAGAAAAATATACATTGATATCGCAGACTGCGCTAAAAGATCCCCCAATGAAATAAAAGCGGCTCTTAAAATGTTCGGCCGTTACAGTCAGTATGCTCCCACATACCTTGGGCTTAACAAGAGCGAATCAATGGTCATGCACTCGGTTTTGTGTGAGGGTGAATACGAGGGTTCCTTGTCCATTGCAAGAGTAATTAAGGAATTCTCCGGCATAGGTACAGTCATCATTCATCCGGTTGACAGCTCAGCTGCCGTATATGACGGCGGTGAGGTAGAGGTGCAAGGGATTTTATGTGAGAAACCCAAGAAGACCACGGGCGGTGGAGATAATTTTAATTCAGGCTTCTGTGCAGGCCTTCTTGCAGGTCTGGACGTAAAGAGTTGCCTTATAAGCGGTATGACAACGTCATATCTTTACGTTAAGAATGGAAAATGTAACAGCTTTGATGACATTTCCAAAGCAATGGAAATGTATGACGACAAAGTTTAATCATTGCAACTTGCCACAAAAAGACGGTACACCAAATGGTGTACCTTCTTTTTGTGTTAATTATATTTTTTTATAAATTTCGAATATTCAGAAGGGGTCACAGATTCATATTTTTTGAATACACTTGAAAAATAGTTGCTATCGGTAAAACCGCTTAAAAAAGCAATTTCGGTGATAGGATAATCGGTTGAAGCAAGGAGTTTTTTGGCTTGAAGAATCTTTGCAGATATAATATATTCTTTAAAACCGATTCCGGATTCTCGTTTAAACATTTTTGAAAAAGAATAAGGACTCATATGGAATTGATCGGCTACACTTTGCAAGGTGATCTCAGGAGCGCTTTGCGAAAACAAATTCTCATTAATATACGTAATAGCTTTTTCCATCACGGAAGGTGCCGAGGGGGAGGAATCGGTTTTATTGTTGACAGAAATGCGATAAAGAATTTCTATAAGCTCATGTAGTTGATACTTTAGCATTGCCGTGCGATTGTTTTTTCTTTCTTTACTCTCTTTATATGCTTTGTTCGTGAGAAAATCAATTAGGACCATATCTTTATCGCTCAGGGTTAAAATACGGTTTTTGAATAAATTTTCTAAATCCGCCTTCAATTCATCTTCTATCAAACTTCCGTAAAATTGAACAATGATTATGGCAAGTACCTTACCACAAAGAATTGTATCAGCAGTTAAATTGATTTCATCCCTCAATTTTGATGAATTAAAATGTGGAAGATATGACGTTGATGATGAGTTCTTTTATTTAGTTCAGGAATATGAAACTAAAATGCCCCATGAGTGTAAGTTCGAGGCACATAAAAAGTATGTTGATATTCAATACATTGTAAAAGGTAAAGAATGTATGGAGGTAACCGCTTCTGCATTTTTAGAATGTGAAGTGCCGTACGATTCTCAAAAAGATATTGTATTTTTTAAAGAACCTAAAATGGCAAAAAGAATGGTTGTTCCTGCCGGTAACTATGAGATTTTCTTCCCTAAAGATGCTCACAAACCCGGTATAGCAAAAGAAATGCCTGAAAAGGTTTTGAAAATTGTGGGAAAAGTGAAAATTTAGGGGTATTGGTTAATCAATAAAAGAAGGACCATGATTAATTTCATGATCCTTCTTTTATTAGGTGGGATTTGAACAAATACGAAAACAATATTTGAATCATAAACGTTGAACTTGCGATATAACTTTACAAACTAAAACGCCTTTGTTATAATAAAAAACACAGTATTCACGATATAAACGGAGGTTACAACATGAATCATCCCATCCCACGTCCCAAAAAGCTTACATTCACAGGCGGTACGATTCCCGCAACGTTTGAATGTGCTGATACTGACCCGATTTTTGCTCCTGCCGTCCGTGTGTTTGAGGAGTATGCTAAGCGCCTTTACGCTTCTCTTAACAATACGTCTACAGAGATAAAATTGATTTTTGCAGACGATCTCGGCGATGGATACCGTATCTTCATCCAAGACAACGCCGTGATTTCAGCTTCCACAAACACCGGCATGAATTATGCACTTGCGACGCTGTTGCAGTTGGTTGAAACTACCGATGACAGTATGGTTTTTCCGCAATGTGAAATCGTGGATGAGCCGGACAGCAGTTGGCGCGGTGTTATGATTGATACGGTGCGTTGTTTTCACGAAATCGAATATCTTTATGCCGTGGCAGACCTTTGTTGGTTCTATAAGATGAACCGCTTTCAACTGCATTTGACCGACGATCAGGCGATTCGTTTTCCCTTTTCATCGTTACCAAACGCTGTTTCCGACGAGCACTACACGCGCGAGCAGCTTACGGGCTTGATTGAATACTGCCACGACCGCGGTATCACGATCGTGCCCGAAATCGACGCTCCCGGTCATTTCCGCGCCTTTAATACGGCTTATCCCGATCTTTTCGGAACGGTTGGTGAAACCGAGGGTGCCGAGACAACTGCCGAAACCGGCGGCGTTTCCGGCATAATGAGAGCGGACGAGAAAACATTTTCAATTATGCAACAAATTTTCAAAGAAGTAACGGAAGTGTTTTACGATTCGCCGTGGATCCATATCGGTGGGGATGAGGCGCAAATTGATCAATGGGCGAACTGTGAAGCGTCCATGCAATACTGCACGGAACACGGACTCTCCGATATTCACGAGCTGTACGGCCACTGTGTTGCGCGTTTCAGCCAAATGATCCTTGATATGGGCAAGATCCCTGTAGTCTGGGAAGGTTTTAGTGAAAAGACGAATCCTATGATCCCAAAAGAAACCTTAGTGTTTAGTTGGGAATCCTACTATCAAATAGCGCCGTCGTTACTGCGCGGCGGTTTTAACATCATCAATGCTTCTTGGCAACCGCTTTACATCGTTCATCCGCAGCGGATGTGGCCCACGGAGGAAATCTTGGATTGGGAGAAAAACCGTTGGAACCATTGGTGGGAAAAATCACAGGCCACAAAAGCTCCCATCGTGACAGAGGAGAGCCCCGCCATTTTAGGTGGACAAATCTGTGTATGGGGCGACAGAATGCAGCCGTCGAACGGATATGCTCCGCGCTGTGATATGTTACGCGATGAGTTTTCAAAATTAAAAGAACGTCTTCCTGCGCTTGCAGAAAAAACGTGGACATCCTATCAAACAGTTGATAAAGAGAAGTTTTTGAGTGATTTGCACTGCTTGAACGATGTTTTCGACAAACTGATATTTTGCAGAGGCAAGTATCAATAAACTGAAAGAGATGTTGTAAACAAAACGGCTCAATCGAGCCGTTTTGTTTTTTGCCAAAGAGAGTTTTGAGAGGTGCTGTTTTGTTGAATTTGTCCATTTTTTGTATTAGGTGATTAGCATGGTTGTTTTTGCTTGACATGCTGTTTTTAGGATGGTATAACGAGGATGAAACCATGGGGAACGGAAGGGTGTGTTGTCTAATGAAAAAGTATTTTGAAACCTTTTGGGAAATGCGGGATGAAGCATTTCTAAAAGAGCACACGCAAGCATTGCACGCAAGAGAATTGCCGCAGACATATCGCGCCAATCACGATGCAATGGACTATGCAGCCGATCTTCTCAAAAAATTAGGGTTTGAACCTGAAAGACCTGAAATTGATTTTGACGGCAAAACCGTTTTTCAGGATAAAGTAATGCCGTTATGTTGGGATGTTGATCACGCGAAACTTACCATTTTGTCCGATTGGGAAGGGGATAGGGTCATTGCCGATTACGAGCAAGAGCCGTTCTCTGTCATTCGCGGTTCCGTTTCAACGCCCAAAGAGGGCATCACAACACGCCTAGTTACATGGGATAAAATGATGGCGGGTGAAGATGTCACCGGCGCCATGATTTTGTTGCCGCAACACATTCTTCCGACCGACAGAGCGTTACCGCCTATTTTAGACAGAGGCGCGATCGGCTTGGTAAGCGGCGGCACCATTGACGGCGGAACACATCCTGACTGCTTGCTTTGGGCGAATAACTGCACGGAGACCAACTGTTGGCATCCTATTGAAGGTGAACGCGATTTTATCGCTTACTCCGTATCGCCCAATATGCAGAGAAAGCTGGAAAAAGCTTGTGCCGCGGGTGAAGTGACGGTAAAAGCAGAGTGTGACGGTCGTCGCTTTGCTGGTAAAATGCCTGTTGTTACCACTTATCTGAAAGGCGAAAGCCCGAAAGAGTTTTGGATTTTGGCGCACAATGGTGAACCGTTGGAAAACGATAACAACGATGGTGTTTGCCTGAGTATCTTTGTTTTGAAATTGCTCAAACAAGCAATTGAAGAGGGAAAAGTACCCCCGCTCAAATATTCCATTCGCTTGATCTTGGCGCCGGAATTGTACGGGTTTGCCGCTTGTGCGAACTATTACGGCCCGATCCTCAAGGGTAAGTGCATTGGTGCTGTCAGCATCGATGGTACTCCGGGAAATGCTCCTCAAATGACGCTTGGCTTTGCTCCGACAGCTGTTCCGTTCTATTCCAACGTGTTGCTTGAAGCTATGTGGCGCATTTATGAAAATACCATCAATTTGCCGCCGCACATCGGTGCATGGCATTATTCTTGGTCGGGCGACAGCTTCCTGTCCGATGCCGATATGGGATTGCCCACTATTATGCCGATGGGCGTGCGTTATCCCGAACGTTGCTGGCACAATTCGGCTCAACGCTTTGGATATCTCAATTATAAACAGTTCTCTCGTATTTCCGCCGTTTATGCCGCTCATGTGGCGGCAACAGTTTGTCCTGACCCGAAAGCGATTGCGGAATTCTTACCGACAGCTGCGGACTATTCCATCGCTCGCTTGAGGGGGAAAGCGGATATCTGTCCGCTTCGCCCGGGTACGGATGCGGTTGCACGTTTGCGCCATGCGGCAGACATTGAAATTGCCAATATCCGTGATTTTGAGAACGCAGGTGTTGATTCCGCATCGATTGAGGCGGCTTGCCAAATCATAAACGATTATGTTAATAATACCGATCCTGTACCGGCAGCACCCAATCCGGCAACGCTTATATTGGAAAAGTATGCGGATATCCGTCCCTCCAGATTGACTGTTGGCATCCCGCACGACTTTGCCGCCATGCCGATGGGGGTTCGTTTGCGTCCGTACATTGTCGCACTGTTGAGTTTCGTTTTCACCGGTATGGACGGTAAGAAATCCCTTAAGGATCTGCTTATCGAAGCGGAATGGGATCTGAATACCCGTTACAGCGATGAGGAAATTGAGGATTTTGTCGGCACACTCGAGTTGATGGCTCAGTACGGCTATATCAAAATGTAAAAGTGGGAGGAAATGCATAATGAAATTTGAAAAATATTTTGCCGGTCAATTGCCCAATGATGCGTATGAAGCACTTTGGAGTATGGTTAAGGATGATAAACCGGAAGTGGCGCATGCCGAAACCATTAGAAGACGTGTAAAGGGCGAACTTGCCGATTTGTGTGTGGATAATTATTATATGGCATACGACGAGAACGGATGCTACAGCCGACTGTGGTCCGGTTGGGGCAAACACAAGGACGCCATCGGCAATTTCGGTCACTTTTTAACCTTGCCCGAAGCTCGCGGAAAAGGTCTTGGCGACGAGGTTTTGAAAGTTTGGGCATCGGATATCTTAACGCGTGGCGATGTGCCTTTGGCGCTGTTCTGCACGGCAGAACCCGCTATTATCGATCGCTTTTATCGTAAATATGGTTTCCGTGAAATTGATCCTACTAAGCACGGCGGTTATCTCTATCGTCCGCTTGGCAATTCACCGGAAACCTTTACGGAATTTTGTGCCAAGTATTATCAACCCTCCAAAACCTTAATTCACAAACGCGGAAATCTGGAATACCGTCACGAACTGGATTGTTTGCTCCGCTTTGCAATGTCCATGATAGGGAAGGGCGACGACTTCCTTATGGGCGAGTATGAGTTTGTTGAAGAATATCTGATCTTCTGTCCGGAACGCGTCGGCATGCTGTTTGCCGAGGACGGTCACTGCGTTGGCTGGAGTCTTGACGGAAATATCGTTCTACATCCCTTGTATACCGATTCTGAAATCATCAATAACATTTATTAATTTTAGGCCTCCGATCTCTCGGAGGCCTTTTCCGTTAAACAAAACCGTCGTCGGGGAGACCTAAATCCTTCCCTTATTCCGATTTTGCCAACTATACAAAATGAATATTCGGGGGTAGATAATATGCAATCAAATATTGTGAAAGCGTTTCGACAACGTTTAATTCGTGCTGGGTTTACGTCTGTTAGTATTGACTGTTATGGCGGCTTTTATTTTGTTTCTTGCGTTTCTCCGGATGGCGATCGTGTCAGTAAACATATGGATGAACGAGAAATGATGTGTAGTCCACGTCGAACATATACATTATAATTTTTACCCGGTAAGTACACAACGTCGTGTACCACGTGGTACATGCTTTTGTGTACCATCCGGATGGTACACGTCGACGGTGTACTGCTCCTGGGATAGAAAAGACCACTCCTCGCGGAGTGGCCTTTTTTTGCGTTTATTTGCCCCATTTTGGCGTTTTCACTCCAAAGGTGGGTACGGTCTACCTTTTGGTAGTCCAAGCACATAATCGGCAGATACGCGTAAGAAATCGCACGCTTGCTTAAAATAGGGTAACGGCATAAGGTGCGTTCCATTTTCGTATTTTCCGTATTGTTGCTTTGATATACCGAGTGCTTTTCCAATTTGCTCTTGTGTTATGTCTTTTCCGGTTCTTATCAGTTTTAGTCGATCGTAGTACTCCATGCCATTTCACCTCGAAATTTTTATAGCATGAAAGTAAATAAAAGTGTTGACAAAGTAAACACATGTTGCTACAATAGGGGTGTAGTCAAATGTGACTACACAATAAAACTCTAATACAGAGAAAAGGAGATAGGGAAAAATGAAAGTCAAAATCGTAGGTATCGAAAATCAAGATTACAAGTTGGACAGTGGGTATTCGTTCAAAGGGAAGAAAATTCATTGTATTGACTTGGAATCGCAAAAGAACGGTCTGTCTGGTAATCTTACCACTGTTTTCAAGATCGCCGACGATTCGCCGTTGGCAGTTGTACCGATCGTAATCGGTGCGGAGTACACGTGCTTTTTCAATCAAAAAGGCGCGCTTGACTATCTCGCGAATAACGCGAAATCCGAAAATCGGTAAAATCACCTTGCGCGCGGTGATTTACGATAATTTCTAATGCAGAAATCTAACGAAAGGAGCACATACGAATGGCTGAATTTCTCGGTAGCATTGGCACGTTCTTCACTCAAGCAATGACTTGGATGGGTTCTGTGCTGAACACTGTTGTTGAAACTCCGGCTCTGCTTGTCCTCGTAATCGCAATGCCTGTTATCGGTTTTGCGATCGGCTTGCTGAAACGTCTCATTCGTCTGTAAGGTGGTGTAAAAATGGATGCTTTCTTGACTAACATTGGTACGTTCTTCACCACCGCTATGGGTTGGATGGGTGACGTCCTTGACGCTGTGGTCGCAAATCCCGCGCTCACCGTCCTCGTGTTGGCAATGCCGATCTGCGGATTTGCAGTCGGTCTGTTAGGTCGTTTGATTCGTCTGTAATCGGCGATCGGTGTCAATCCCTCTCTCCGCAATCCCCGCGGGGGGAGGGAATTTTCTTTTTAGGTGGTGATTCTATGAAACGTTGGTATAAGATACTGATCATTTGTGGTGCGTCTTTGGTTTTGTTACTGTGCTCTGTAGTGGGCGTTAGTGCTAAATCAATAGAGGTTAAAAATCTAAATTTCAATATGAGTGTCCATGTAGTCAATAGTTGGTTCGGTACTCCTTTTAATTTTGAATATTCCTCTTTGGACGAAACTGGCGAATATTTACAATATACCACTACTGGAAACCAAGGTATTCCTGCGGGGCTAACTTATGCTGGTGTACTCGAAACATTTAAAATCACTTCTATTGACGGCGAATGCCTTATACCAAAGGGCGGTAATACTAATGTCGGTTTGTATAATGTCTACCAAAATGTGGGTGTTAATCACCCCGATGGCTTTTATTATTCAAACTACATTTATTTGGAACACATTCTAATTTGTTATATGAATGGCGAGTGTGACTACGTTGATATTACAACTGCGAAATTCAATCAAGAGCATGGCATTTATGACCTTGAATTTTCTTTTGAGCCGTCTGGCAATGTTCAATATATTGAGGTAAAAACTCAAATTGATGTTCAACTAAAAAGTGCATTAACCTCACCTTTACAAATTACTGTTTACGGCGGGCAACCTACTGAAAAAGTGCAGTTAACTGTATCGCAATCCAGTGAAGAAGCTGGACTACTGGGTGAAATAAACAATAGTATTCAAGATGGCACTGATCAGATTACTGGTGAGATCCAAGAAAGTACTGATCAAATTACCAACGGTTGGACACCTAATCCCGAAAAGCCGGCTGGCTCGGAATCTGTTGACGATATGACCGATATTGAGCAGGAAATCATGGACGGTTCGCAAGAGGGGATAGACTCCGGTAATCAAGTTCTCTCGAATTTCGGCGGTTTTTTGGAAAATTGGCGCGAGGGTTTTATTTTCGTAATCGGACTGTTCAATATATTGTTTGCGAATACGTGGATAAATAGTCTAATTCAAATCGGTCTTGCTCTCGGTCTTATAGCGTTTATCCTCAATATTGCACCATCAATCGCACGTAAAATATCTTCCGGTAAGAAAGGTGGGGCAAAGTAGTATGTTTGATTTTTTCGATAAGATCATCGGCTTTTTTGAGATGATCTGGACACTTGTCGTTAACCTCGTCAACTCTCTGCTAATGCTGCTTGGTACGATCGTGAATATTCCGGTTGTTATCGGTGTACTAGCCATGTACTTACCCGCCGTTATTTTCACCGGTGTTATGGTAACGATCTCGTTTGCTGTTATAAAACTTATAGTCGGTAGGTGATAGTATGCAACGATTTTTTGAAATGTTTTTTGGATTTTATAACGATTTGTTTTCGCTATTGAATTCGTATAAAATTTCGGCATTTGGCGCCAATGTATCCTTGCTGATGATCTTTGGAGTTTTCATCATTTTGTCAATGGTGATTACACTGTTTTGGAAAGGAGCAAAAGGATGATTATTCTACCAATTTTGCAATGGTTTATGACTGCACACACCTATATTTTGCAAGTGTTTTTGCTCTTTTTTGTATTCTCTCTCTTAATGCTTTTGATAAGGGGGAAACGCTAAATGAGTCAAACCGTACTTTGGCTAATGTTGATTTTTATGATTCTTGCAGTTTCAGTATTTACGAGAGGTGATTAACTATGGATACGATTATCAATGCTTTGCGTGATATTCTTGGCACACCCGATTTTTACAAGCGGTTAGGCGATTACAACAGCAACTATACGTGGGACTATGGTGCTATGATCGAATACATGGTCGGTGCCATGCTCTTAATGATCGTAGTATCGTATGTATTCCGTGGAATCAAATGGATATTTTCACGCTGAGCGCAAGCGTAGCGGCTCAGCGTGGGGGAAAGGGGATAACTAAATGATTCGTATATTTTTTGGCTCGCCTGGTTGTGGTAAAACAACGTTAGCGTGCAGAAACATGTATAAGCTGCAGAAGGACAAGCACATTCCGTATGATTACTATTTTTCCAATTTTGACAACGATCTGAGTCATAATGTATCGTTGCAGAACTTGGGACAATGGACATTTCCGGAGCACTCATACATAGTCGTTGATGAAGCAGGTATCGAGTACAATTCCCGAAAGTATAAGACACTCTCACAAGATACCATTGCTTGGCTGAAACTCCATCGTCACTACAAATGTGATGTAGATTTCATTTCCCAAAGTTGGGAAGATACGGACATCACGATTCGTAGACTTGCTGACGAGTATTGGTACGTTAAAAGACTTGGTCCGATATCTTTAGTCCGTAGAGTTTACAAGTCTGTATCTGTTGACGATAACACTCACCAAATCATTGACGCTTACAAATTCGGTAAACTGCTAAAACGGATATTACCATTCCCATTCGGACAAAAGACATGGTTTTTAGTATGGCGACCCAAGTACTACAAGTATTTCAATACCCATGAAAGACCCGATTTGCCAGTACTGTATGGAGATTACGCACCATACCAAAGACCCGCACGCAATACCATTTCTGTATTGGCTAAAAAAATCAAATCGCTTGTAGTAGCGTCCGTGTCGGGGGTAGCCCGTAGGGTGCCGACACAGCGTCCCGCCTCGCCGATAGGCGAAGATTTGACAAGCGATTCGCAAAAGGAGTATGTATAATGGCTGTGAAACGACAACGGAACTTTGCAACCGTAGTATATCCGGAGAGCGCACCGGAAAACTGGCAAGAGATTCTTGCCGATCAAAAAGTACCCGCTTTTATCAGTCCGTTGCACGATCGTGACATAAATCCCACCGGAGAACCGAAAAAGCCACACTATCACGTTGTCGTTATGTTCGACAGTGTCAAGACGATCGAGCAAGCACTTGAACTGTTCAAAATGATCGGTGGCGTGCAGTATGCAGAGCAGATACAGAGCATACGCGGATATGCGCGTTATCTGTGCCACTTGGACAACCCTGAAAAGGCACAATACAGCACCGAGAATGTGCGCTGTATTGGCGGTGCTGATTACATAGCCACGATCGGTCTTGCAACCGACAAGTACAAAGCAATCGCGGAAATGATTGATTTCTGCGAGGAAAACGGCATAGTCAGTTATTCGGTTCTGTTGCAGATTTGTCGCATGGATCATTACGACTGGTTCCGCATTTTATGCGATTGCGGTACTGTCGTTATGAAAGAATACCTCAAGTCCCGCGCATGGACTGACACCCATTAGGGGAGAAACTAGGGGGTGTTACTACGACACACCCCCTAGTGATCAATGATCAATGATCAAAAAAGGGGAATTTTGATTGAATACGAACCTTGATATTTTACGCGCGCAGCTCATCGAATACATATTCCGGCAATCCCACATATACGAAAATGATCTCATAGAATTGAATAACCACATAGTATACAGAACTGCTGACCCGATAGACCATCTCGAAATGATCATGGCACAAACAAGGGCAGGGACAGCAGAAAAGATTTTCGCTGATCTCTTTCAAATTCTCCATTGGTCATACGATCGTGACAACTATACAAAATGAATATTTTGTATAGTTGAGAGGAGGGCGAAATAGAAAAATAATGGATAAGGGGCTTATTTGGGGGCTCTTGCAAAACAAAACAGCTTCTAACCCATGTTTTATATATCTTACTATTTAATTAGACGGTTTTTATTTTTACAATCATTTACGTATTATCTTCAATAATTTTCATATTAAATATATTTTTCTATTCATTTTCTTTATCAAAATTTTTTACCCTCTGTTTTCCAGACGATAGAAATTTTTTTGACATACTCCGGCTCATTCAAGATAATTCTATCGGATGCCTTTTTCTGCAAAATATACTAAATTTAAAAATTTTGAACACACGGGTTCACAGTATGCATTATTCATTAGTAACGAAATGTTAAAACGTCTTGTTTCGCGATATTCTGCTACCGCTTTCTGCACTGTACAAATTTAAAAAATTCTATTTATTTTGTATAGTTGATATGTTATACTATGATCATAACAATGCTAAACGTTTTGCGTGAAACAATGTTTCACGAAGGAGGCATCGTATGCGTAAAGAATACATGTCACAGTGTCCTTTGATCATGAAGGAATATCTGGGATATATGCAAACGATCAAGGGACGTTCCGAGAATACCATCAATGAATACTTTATTGATCTGCGCACATTCTTTCGATATATGAAAGAGCTCCGCGGCCTTGTCCCCCCTACCGCCTCTACGGACGAAATATCCATTACGGATATTGATTTGGAGTTTGTGCGGACGATCACCACTACCGATGTATACGAATATATGAATTACCTGCGCAACGAACGCAGCAATTCCAATAAAACGCGGGCACGAAAGACCAGCTCCGTGCGCATGTTTTTTCGGTATTTGACAGATTATTCACATTACCTGGAGCATAATCCGGTTAAAAATTTGGAAACGCCCAAGCCAAAGAAGTCTTTGCCGCAATATTTATCCTTACAACAGTCTGTTGCCCTTTTAAACAGCGTTTCCGGCGATTTTGCGGAACGAGACTACTGCATGCTAGTATTGTTCTTGAACTGCGGTTTACGGCGTGCAGAACTTGTTAATATCAATTTAACAGATATCAACCACACCGACCATACGTTGCGCGTTCGCGGAAAAGGCAATAAAGAACGTATGCTATACCTCAATGAGGCCTGCCAGCAGGCCATAGAACAATATTTGAAGGTCAGACCGGTTGACGGTGTCAAAGACAAGAACGCGCTCTTTTTGAGCCGTTTAAAGAGCCGTATCAGCTTGCAGGGCGTACACTACATTGTAAAAGGATACCTTGCGCAAGTTGACGGCGCTCAAAAAATGACCGCACATAAGCTGCGGCATACCGCGGCGACGCTGATGTACCAAAGCGGTGTTGATCTTCGGGTTTTACAGAACTATTTAGGGCACGAAAATTTGGGGACTACTGAGATATACACACATTTATCCAGCGAACAGATTGAAAATGCCGCAAAGTTAAACCCCTTGTCACAGGTGACGATGGATAAGCAAGGCAAACCAAAACAATAAGCAAATAAAAAAAGCGCGTCTGACATCAATGCAGGCGCGCTTTTTATGGTATAACACGACGAGAAACGTCAAGATATTTTCAACTGCAGTCGGAATTTATCCGAAATCATTGCAACAAACTCAGAATTGGTCGGTTTGCCGCGTTCGTTATGAATGGTATATCCAAAATACGAATTCAAAACATCAACATCACCGCGATCCCAAGCGACCTCGATCGCATGACGGATGGCGCGTTCCACGCGCGAAGAAGTGGTCCCGTGCTTTTTCGCAACGGCGGGATATAAGCGTTTAGTGACTGCATTGATGATCTCCTCATCCTCAATCGCCATCATAATCGAGTCACGCAAATATTGATATCCCTTAATATGCGCCGGCACACCGATCTGATGCAAAATATCTGTGACACGTATCTCTAAATTAGTACTGCCGTTTGCATTTCGACGAATCGGTTCAATCGTTTCTTTGTTGGACAAAGACAGAATGCGCTCCGACATTTCATTAGCATCAAAGGGCTTTAAGAAATAATACGCCGCCCCCGCTTCAATGGCTTCACGTTCTAAATTGGGATTATCAAATCCGGACATTACCATAAACTGCGGTGTCTGAGGCAAGTTCATGGAGCGGATGCTGTTCATTACACCGATCGCATCCAGCCGCGGCAAAAAGAAATCCAAAATGACGACATCCGGCTTCTTTTGCGGAATGGTATCAACAACGCTTTTTCCATCCTTCTCTGTCAAATCGACCTCTAATCCGTGACTCCGCATTCTTGTGGCACATGGTATTCCGAAACTTTCGCTGTTATCTGCTAACAGTACCTTGATTTTCTTCTCCAAGTTACATAAACCTCCCTAATATTTTTGCCGGCAACATTAGATTACCATAAACTGGAAAATATTTCAAGTACTTGGAAATTATTTTCCAATTTTGTGCAAAAGAATAAAAAAAGAAAGGGATTTAGAAAAGGAAAACGTAATTATCCATAAAACCGGGGCGCGAGATTTGTCGGGCTGTGTCGGTTCTGCATATATCAGCAATTATCTCGAAAAAGCAAAGAGCAGGCG
>JAZNRA010000082.1:0-8369 GCA_045590415.1 Acutalibacteraceae bacterium
TGCGTGCGGAACTAATCAGCACCGGTTATCTGCGCCGTCAAGGCGGCAAACAAAAACCGCCACCGCCGACCAAGCCCTTGGAATTTGTATCAGATGATGGCTTTACCATTCTGGTGGGACGCAACAACGTGCAAAACGATAAACTGACTACCCGTACCGCCAAAGGCAGCGATTGGTGGTTCACACACCAAGAATATTGCCGGATCACATACGGTTATTTTAACGGATGGCGTGACACCGCCCGAGGAGACCATGATGCAGGCGGCGATCCTGGCGGCAACCCATTCCAAGGCCGCCGATTCGGCGCAGGTGCCGGTGGATTATACGCAGATCAAGTACGTAAAAAAGCCGACGGGCGCCAAACCCGGTATGGTGATCTATGAAACCAATCGTACGGTTTACGTCACCCCCGATAAAACACTCGCCGCCCGTCTGATGAAAAAATAGAAAAACTCCTCTTGCACACAGGCAAGAGGAGTTGCTTACTTTTTAGAAGAAACTTTGAAAATGTCCTCGTACTCGACACGGAGAATTTGCTTAATAAGGAGTATCTCATCCGGATACAAGTGGCGTTGTCCTACTTCGATTTTGGCAATAGAACTTCTGGTTATATCACAACCACTTACTTGTAATTTCGCGGCCAACATTTCTTGTGTCATACCGGCTTTTTCGCGCAACAGTTTAATATTGTTGCCGATTAGTTTTTCAATATGGCTATTGATGATAATGTCACCTCTTTGCACTCGTTTAAGAGCAAATCACTTGACATTATTATAAAATAGCTTTATAATCGTTATGCACCCATATAAGAGCAAACAAACTCAAAATTATCAAACGAGGTGACGGGCTATGAAAAAGATAATACTTGGTATTGCGGTGTGCATTCTTGCAATTTCATTGGGTGGATGTTTAGAAGAAGGCCCCTATGATTCGGTACAGACTACCAGTTCTATCGAAAGCAATTTTGTAGAAAGCACAAGAACTGTCTCTGAAGAAACGACAACTACAAATGAAGTAACAACGACAGCCGAAACAAGCACCACCGGGTCTACTACTAAGACAACTACCACAACCAAAGCGAAAACAACAACCAAAATAACGACGACAGCAACGACAAAAGTAACCACTACAGCAACACCTGTACAAACAACTTACGTTTTGAACACAAATACAAAGAAATTTCACCGCACTGGTTGTCATCATGTCGCGAAGATCGATGCAGAAAACCGTCAAGATTTTGTGGGAAGCAGACAGCAAGTGATCAATATGGAATACGCACCGTGCGGAACATGTAAACCGTAAAAAGAGCACCGACTTTCGTCGGTGCTCTTTTTTGTGAGTTAATTTTCCGCGAGTGCGCGTTCCAGCCAAATACTGCCGATATCCATCGCGTTGTACAGGCCGTTTTTCTCGCTTTTCTTTAAGATGCGATCTTTCAGGCGAACCTCGGGATCCGTCAGCATAAGCTGGACCTGAATCTTATCCGCCACCGTCATATCGCCGACGGTTTTGTTGGAGAGGATCTGCAGTATGACCACACATTTCTCCGCCATGTCTCCGTAATAGAGGACGTTGCCGCTACGTACCAGCGGCTTGCCTTTATATGTCAGGAGCTTTTCCGTGACTTGCTTATCAGCCATTATTGAATCCTCGTTTCTTAGTTGTTGAGATAAGAGCGAACCATGGCACGCAACAACTCGTCGCGGTCGACCTTGCGGATCAAGCTGCGGGCATTGTTGTGTGTGGTGATATAGGTCGGATCCTCGGACAAGATATATCCGACGATCTGATTGATAGGATTGTATCCTTTCTCGCGCAGGGCGTCATATACCGCAGTGAGCACCTGCTTCATCTGCTGATCTTTATCCTCGTTTACCGAGAAGGTCATGGTTTTATCTAACATTCGGATTCCTCCCATCGTACTGACTATCTATCAGTATACGCTATTATTTGTGAAATTGCAAGTGTTATGAACGAAGTGTGCATCCTTTTTCCTCTAATCGGGCAAAAATCTTTTTCAGAACGGGGTCAATGTCCGTATCCGACAGCGTTCCCTCCGACGAACGGAAGTACAAACTGAACGCCACGCTCTTCTTTCCTGCAGCGATTTGTGCGCCCTGATAGACGTCAAACAGCGTTACGGTCTCTAAGAGCTTACCACCCGCTTTGGTGATGGTCTTTTGAATCTCCGCCACGGGCAATTCTTCGTTGCACAAGAGAGCCAAATCACGTTCGACGGCAGGGAAGCGGGGAAGCGGTTTATAGAGTACACGGACCTTCTCAATTGCCTCAAACAAGGGCCGTAAGCGCAGTTCGGCAACGTAAACGCGCGTATCCAGATCGTATTTGGCGGCGGTGTCGGGATGCACTTCGCCGAAGGTGCCGATGACCGTCTCGCCAACGGTGACGGCTGCCTGGCGGCCCGGATGCAGATATGGTTCTTCACTGCGTGCGTAATCGGCATCCACGCCGAAATTCGCAAGCAGAGTTTCCACAATGCCTTTAAGCGTGAAGAAGTCCTCGTCTTTTCCGTAAAGACCGAGCGACAAGGCGGGGATTTCCTCCGGCTGTTCGGTCAGCGGCAGGGAAAGGGGACGGAACAACTTGCTGACTTCAAAGAAGCGCACCGCCGCGTTTTTGCGGTTGTAGTTGGTGGCAAGCACCGTCAGCATGCTCGTCATAAGCTGTGAACGCATAACGGAGTACTCTTCACCCAAGGGATTAAGCAGTGTTACCACCTGACGGCGGGGGTCGTTCTCGGCCAGCGAAAGCGTATCAAGCGCTTTGCCGCTGATAAACGAATAGGTTGAGATCTCTTGCATGCTCTGTGCGACCAGCACCTCTTTGATGAGGTTAGTATTACGGCGTTCCGGCAGGATCTTGCCGCGCACAATAGAGCCGGTCATAGGGGTGGATACGATGTGATCGTATCCGTACACGCGCATGATCTCCTCTGCGAGATCGGCACGTCCTTCAATATCGTCACGGAACGACGGCACCGTACACGTCAGCGTACCGTTTTCAAGCGTGGTCGGGATCTCCAAACGGTTAAGGATATCCGCCATAGTTGCTTCCGGTACGTCTACACCGAGCAACGCATTGATGCTTTCGGTGGTGACTTTCAACGTGCGGGGAGCAGGCAGTTCCTCGTGTCGGTCGAGCACGCCGTCAACGATATCGCCGGCATCCAATTCCTGAATGAGCTGTAACGCGCGATCCATCGCGTAACCGACACCGCCGATATCCACACCCTTTTCGAAACGGGCAGAGGACTCGGTGCGCATACCCAAAGTACGCGCGGTGCGGCGCACGCTGTCACGGCGGAATTTCGCACATTCAAACAACAGATCGGTGGTATCTTCTTTGATCTCACTGTTAAGCCCACCCATGATACCGGCAACGCAGGACGGCGCTTCGCCGTCGGCGATGACCAGCATTTCGGGCGTTAAGGTGTGTTCTTTACCGTCTAAAGTGGTGATGTTTTCACCGTCGGTGGCGGTACGTACGATGATTTGATTACCGCGGATATCGCGCAGATCAAACGCGTGCATGGGCTGACCCGTTTCTAACATAACAAAGTTGGTAATATCCACGATATTGTTAATGGGACGCATACCGGCGGTGCGCAGGCAATCCTTCATCCAATTGGGAGAGGGTTTAATGCGCAGATTGCGCACGATACGGCCCATATAGCGCGGGCAAAGGTCGTAATCCTTGACAGTGATGTTGATGTAGTCATTGATGTCGCCGCCGACTGTGGTATAGGTCGGCTTCGGCGCGTGAAATTCTTGTTTTAGTGCCACTGCGATCTCGCGCGCAACGCCGAGCACACTTTGGCAATCGGGGCGGTTAGCGGTGATTTTAAAGTCGATGACGATGTCGTTGAGATGCAGGATCTCGCGCATATCCGTTCCCGCCGGGACGTCCTCATTAAGAATGAGGATGCCGTACACCTCAGCACCCGGATAATCGGCTTCTTTCAAGCACAGTTCCTCACCGGAGCAAAGCATACCGTCGGACGGTAAACCGCGCAGCTTGCCGCGCTTGATATGCATGCCGTTCGGCAGATGTGAATCATGCAGCGCGGCGGGGACGAGCGCGCCTTCAAACACGTTTTGTGCACCCGTGATGATCTGGATCGGTTCAGCACCGCCCACGTCCATTTGACAGATCTGCAGTTTATCCGCATCAGGATGTTTTTCCAATTTTAAAATACGTGCCGCCACAACGTTAGACATGGTAGCAGACAGATCCTCAACGCTTTCCACTTCAAAACCGCTGAGAATCATTTTGTCACACAGTTCCTCAACGGGAACCGAAATATCGACGTAACGCTTAAGCCAGTTTAATGAAATTTTCATAAATCGATTCCCTCCTTAAAACTGTTCTAAGAACCGCTGGTCGTTTTCAAACAATAAGCGGATATCGCTGATTTTATAGCGCGTGGTGGTCAGACGATCCAGACCGATACCGAACGCAAAGCCGGTATACTCCTCGGGGTCGATGCCGCAGCCGGCGAGAACGCGCGGATGTACCATGCCGGCACCGAGGATCTCGATCCAACCGGTGCCTTTACATACACGGCAACCCTTACCGCCGCACTCGGAGCAGGTAACGTCGACCTCAACGCTCGGCTCGGTAAAGGGGAAGAAGGAGGGACGGAATTTCACTTCGGTTTCCGGCCCGTAGATCTCGTGAGCGAACTGCTCAAGAACGCCTTTCAGATCGCACAAGGTGATACCTTTATCCACGACCAAACCTTCCACTTGATGGAACACGGGGGAGTGAGTGGCATCCACCTCGTCGGCACGGAAAACGCGGCCGGGGCAGATGATGCGAATGGGCGGCTTGCGCTGCTCCATGGTGCGTGCTTGTGCGGCAGAGGTCTGCGTGCGCAGCAACAGATTTTCAGCCAAGTAGAAAGTATCCTGCATATCGCGTGCCGGATGATCCTTCGGTACGTTCAATGCTTCAAAGCAATAATGCTCGGTTTCCACCTCGGGACCGTCCACCACGTCAAAGCCCATCGATTGGAAAATATCGATGAGGTCGTTGAGGACGATGTTGAGCGGGTGCAGACCGCCTTCTTTCGCCTTGGTACCCGGCAGGGTCACGTCTAACGTTTCTTCTTTTAGACGCTTCTCTTTCAAAAGAGCGGTGATGTTTTGTTCACGCTCCGAAAGCGCCGTTTCCAGTTCGCCGCGCAACTGATTGATAAGCTGTCCCATTTTCGGGCGCTCTTCAGCGGGGAGTGCACCCATGCCTCGCAGCAGCTCGGTCACTTCTCCTTTTTTACCCAATAATCGCACGCGGAACTCTTCAAGTTCCTTCGGCGTTTCCAGTGTTGCCAGTTCGCCGAGCGCTTTTGCACGCAAAGCTTCCAGTTTTTCTTTCATACGGAACCTCCTAAAAATAAAAAACTTCGTCCCCAAACAAAGGGACGAAGATAACCTCCGCGGTACCACCCGTATTTCCGCTTATACAAAAAGCGGACACTTTTAAGACCGATAACGGGGTAACCGTCGACACCTACCGCCCTGGTTTGGGAATCAGCGCCGCCGCTCGGGAGTGAACTTCTGCAGATGCCGATGCAGGTCGCTTTCAGCCCGTGACGACCCTCTCTGCTGTATCGGGATACTCTGCGTACTTTCTCCGTCTATGCGTTTGACAAAGATATTATAACAGTTTTTTGAAAAAAAGCAAGGACAAATTGTTTACATGAAAGCAAATTTGTGCTATACTTACTCAAAATGGGGGTGAATGTATGATATCAGTGGTTACATCCGGAAAAGGCGGTGCGGGCAAATCCACGGTTACGGCCGGTTTGGGTTGTGCATTGGCACGTCGCGGTCGCCGTGTCCTGCTTGTGGACGGTGATGCCGGATTACGCAGTTTGGATGTCATGCTGGGGATCGCCGGTACCGCCGTGTACGACATAGCGGATATTCTGGCGGGTTCTTGTCAGCCGGCCGGTGCGATCTATCCTTCTCCCATTTGCCCCGATGTATTTGTACTGCCGGCACCTGTCGATTTGGAGAAGCTGGCAACACCGGAGGACATGGCGCGGCTTTGCCGCGGCTTTTCCCGTTACTACGACGAGGTAATTGTTGACTGTCCCGCCGGTATCGGTCGCGGTTTTGAAACCGCCGTTGCGGGTGCGGATCGCGCCTTTGTGGTGACTACGCCCGATATGGTATGTGCCAGAGATGCGCAGATCATCGCGCGTTTGCTGCGCAAACGGGAAATACCGGCCCGGCTCATCATCAATCGTTTGCGGCCCGATCCGATCTTGCGCGGTAAGATGCCGGATATCGATGAACTCATTGATACGGCGGCGTTGCAACTGATCGGTGTGTTGCCGGAGGATGAAGAAGTAGCAGTTGCCAACGCATACGGAAAACCGTTGCCCGTGGAGTCCAATGCCGGCACTTGTTTTGCCAATATTGCAGGCCGCTACTTGGGAGAAGATATTTTACTTGCCGATTTACGGCGCATGCAAGCGTAATTGATAACGAAGACAAAAGGAGAGGAACACATGAACATTGCGTTGATCGCACACGATGCAAAGAAAGAACTCATGGTACAGTTTTGTATCGCTTACTGCGGTATTCTCAGCCGTCACAACCTGTGTGCTACCGGCACAACGGGTAAGATGGTGTCAGAAGCAACCGGTTTGCAGATAACCCGTTATCTGAGCAGTGCTCAAGGCGGCGCACAGCAGATCTCCGCTCGTATTTCCTGCGATGAGATCGATCTTCTTTTGTTTTTCCGCGATCCGATGACAAGCAAAGAAAACGAAATGAACGAGAACGATATGTTCCGTTTGTGTGATATGCGAAACGTCCCGGTTGCGACGAACATTGCGTCTGCTGAGGTGCTGATTCACGGCTTGGAACGCGGTGACCTGGATTGGCGCAATATTGTCAATCCGTCTAACAGTACGAAATAAAGGAACGATAACATCATGGCATTGATTACGAAAGCAATTCGCGGTACGCAGGATGTGTTGCCGCACGAGAGTCACGAATGGCAGTATGTGGAGCGCACCGCTCTTCAGGTGGCACGCGACCACGGCTATCGCGAGATCCGCATGCCGGTCTTTGAACACACGGAGTTGTTTCAACGTTCGGTGGGAGAAACGACCGACGTAGTACAGAAGGAAATGTATACTTTTGAGGATAAGGGCGGCCGTTCGATCACCCTTCGACCGGAGGGAACGGCGGGCGCCATGCGTCTGCTGTTAGAGCACGGCCTTCACAACGAGGCGTTGCCGATCAAGGCGTCGTACGTCACGTCCTGCTATCGGTACGAAAAGCCGCAGGCGGGCCGTTTGCGTGAATTTCACCAGTTCGGCATTGAGTGCTTTGGCACGGCTTCTCCGATGGCAGATGCTGAAGTGATTGCCGTCGCGCACAACGTCCTCAAAGCGTTGTCGGTTGAGGGTGTGTCGTTGCATATCAATTCCATTGGTTGCCCGACCTGCCGTAAGGCCTATCACGAGGCACTCAAAGCGTATTTTGAGGCGCGTCAGGGCGAGTTGTGCGAAACCTGCCGTGACCGTTTAGGCCGCAACCCCATGCGAATTTTAGATTGCAAATCGCCGATATGCTCCGCGATCGCCGCGGATGCACCGGTTATTGTGGATTATTTGTGCGACGATTGTAACGAGCATTTCCATAAGGTGCAAGACTATCTGACTGCCGCCGGTATTGAGTTTTCGCTCGATCCGCATATTGTGCGCGGCTTGGATTATTATACCCGTACGGTGTTTGAGTTTGTGTCCGATGCGCTCGGTGCACAGGCAGTTGTCTGCGGCGGCGGCCGTTATGACGGTTTGTGCGAAGAACTCGGCGGACCGCATCTGCCGTCGCTCGGCTTCGGCATGGGTCTTGAGCGGTTGTTGATGGTCTTGCACGCGCAGAATGCGCCGATCCCGAAAGAACCCACCTGTGATTTGTATCTTGCCTCAATGGGCGATGCAGCGGCAAAGCGTTGCTTTGCGCTCGCCAATCAGTTGCGTGAGGGCGGCGTTTCGGTGGAGTGTGATACGGTCGGCAGAGGGCTGAAAGCACAGATGAAATATGCTGATAAGTTGCATGCTTTGTACACCATCGTCGTGGGTGATACGGAGCTTGAAACCGGCAAAGCTAAACTCAAGGATATGGCGACCGGTGAGGTCACGGACGTGGACCTTGACGACGGACTTTACACGGTTTTATACAATAAATCGCTGGATCGGCAGTTTGCCGACGTGGCACAACTGTTAGGGGATATGTAAATGGAAACGATCAAAGGAATGAAGCGCACCCGCTATTGCGGCGAGTTTCGCAGAGAGCATGCGGGTGAAACCGCTACCGTGTTTGGCTGGG
>JAZNRA010000083.1:0-4851 GCA_045590415.1 Acutalibacteraceae bacterium
TCGATCAGGGTGACGTTTTTTCGGCGTTTTACCGCTTCCAAAAGATGAGAGGTGATCTCCTTACCCGTTTCATCCTCGTGAAACAAGATCCGCGGGCGGGAATGGGCGCCTTCTCGGGTGTAGTGGAGCCCGTCGCCGTCCGTTTCAAAGCGAACGCCGAAGGAGAGCAGTTCGCTGATGACCTCACGCGAGGAACGGATCATGATCTCCACCGAGGCGGGGTTATTCTCGTAATGCCCCGCTCTCATCGTATCCTCAAAAAACGAGGGATAGTCCTCTTCGTCACGTAACACGCAGATGCCGCCCTGCGCCAAAAAGGAATCGCTTTTGGGGGCCTCGTCTTTGGTGATGATGGTTATCTTTTTTTCGGTCGGCAGATTCAGCGCGCAGTACAGACCCGCGACGCCGCAGCCGACGATCACAATATCGGTATGCATCGTTATTTCGCCAACTCCAACATTTTCTCGAGCGGTACCAGCGCACGGCGGCGCGTGGATTCGTCCACCACGATCTCGTTATCCTCGTTTTGGAGGACGGACAGCACCGCCGCGAGAGTGTTTAATTTCATATCCGCGCAGCACGGATGCGGATTCGGGTAATAAAAGCGCTTATCGGGGTTGTCCGTTTGCAACGCGTAATCCACACCGTCCTCGGTGCAAACGATGAATTCCTGCTCGTCGCTCGCTTTGGCAAACGCCAGGATCTCCGCCGTGCTGCCGATCATATCCGACAGCGCGAGTACCTCGGCTTCACATTCGGGGTGCGCGAGCACCTTGGCGTGCGGGTGCTTTTCCTTTTCCAAGAGCACCTGCTCGCGCGTGACAGCGGCATGAATGGGACAGCAGCCGTCGTTGATGAGGATTTGTTTCTCAGGCACTTTTTTCGCCACAAAGCTGCCGAGATTGCGGTCGGGAATAAAAAACACCGTTTTATTCGGCAGCGCTTTTACGATCTCGACAGCGTTGGACGAGGTCACGCAAACGTCGCTTTGACATTTCAGTTCTGCCGTGGAGTTGATATAACACACCACCGCTACGTCCTCGTACTGTGCGCGCATTTCCTCAATAACGCCGTCTGTTACCATGTGCGCCATTGGGCAATCGGCGGTCAGATCGGGCATGAGTACTTTTTTATCGGGATTTAATATTTTCGCGCTCTCACCCATAAACCGAACGCCGCAAAACACGATGATATCGGCGTCGCATTGTTTGGCAACCTTGGCGAGATAAAAGGAATCCCCGACGTGATCGGCGATCTCCTGAACTTCTGCCGGCGCATAATAGTGGGCGAGAAGGATGGCGTTCTTTTCGCGTTTTAATTGTTCGATCTTACGTTTCATGTGCCTCGTTCCTTTGCTTTGCGAACTAAAAACAACAGCCAGATTATAGCACTGCACTTTACATCTGTCAACTTATCTGTAAAGTTTTCTTGCAAAAAAAGATAGCATCGAGCAAAGTCGATGCTATCGAACTTTATAGCTTTTCTTCGTCGTAAACGGCGCGTGAGCCGCCGATGAATTTCGGGCGCGTGCGTGCGGCAAGGACCGTGGCGCTGCCGATGACGTTGTTTTCCAAGCGCAAGGGGACGGCGACTTTTTTGAGGTGCATACCGATCAGCGTAAAGCCGATGTCAAGGCCGGCATCCGCTTTGATCTCCTCCACCGCGACAGGATCGCGAAACGCGGCATACGCTTGCGTTGCCAGGGAGCCGCCCGCCTTTGGTTGCGGCACGACGTTGACCGGCTCTGAGAACGGGACGGCCTGCCGTTCGGTGACGATGGCGCGGTTGAGGTGTTCACAGCACTGCACGGCGAGGTATAAGCCGTTCGCGGCGGTGTAATCGTACAGCGCGCGGAAGATCTCCGCGGCAACGGCGGGGCTGGAATTGGTGCCGATGGTATCGCCCGCTACCTCACTGGTAGAGCAACCGACCACCACGAGGTTGCCCGCTTTGAGTTTTGCTTTTTCACACAGTTCTTGGATGGCTGCGTGCGTTTGATCGTAAATTGACGTTTGCATCGTTATCACCTTAATACCTTACTTTTTTCAAAGATCTTCGCCAGCAACACGCCGATCACCACACCGGCAACACCTTGCATGCTGTTGGCGGGAATATTGACTGCCGACGGGAGAAATCCGTAAAGGAAGCCCTCGAACACGAAATACCCGAGTATCATGACGAGTTCTGCCGCCACACCGCTGAGGATGCCGCAGGGGAGGTTGCCGAGTTTCTTCCGTAGGAATCTGAATCCGTAGAACGCGACGAGCGCCATCACGCCTTTGATCACAAAGGTTGCCGGGGCGTAGGTCATGTAGCCGGAAAAGACGTCCGCCAGCGCCGAGCCGAGTCCCGCGGCGAGAAAGCCGTACGTAGGGGATAGCATCCAGCCCGCTACCAGCACGATACAGTCGCCTAAATTCACATATCCCTTGAGGGGAGAGGGAATCTTGATGATCATGGTCGCGACACAAGTGAGTGCCGCCATGAGTGCCGCCATGACGATCTTCTTCGTTTTGTTATTCACGGGGGATCAGAGTCCTTTCTGTTCATATAGCAGTATTATATAGGATACGAAGGGGGTTGGCAAGGGGTTTTTGCAGTTTTTCGCGGAATGAAACCGAAAAAAATGCCCATGATAGTAATTAGATAAGGAGGATGGGCTATGTGCGGAATCGTGGGATACGTTGGTGCGCAGGCGGCGGCACCGCTTTTGTTGGAGGGACTCCTTAAACTGGAGTACCGCGGATACGATTCGGCGGGGATCGCTGTGATGAACGAGGGGCAACTTCTTGTCAGCAAGGTGAAAGGGCGCATTGCGAACTTATGTGAAAAGACCGAGGGCGGTCGACAGGTGCCGGGGACGGTTGGTATCGGGCACACGCGCTGGGCGACCCATGGCGCACCAACCGATTTGAACGCGCATCCGCACTTGAGCAACGATGGACGGTTTGCGGTGGTGCATAACGGGATCATTGAAAATTATCTGGCATTGCGCGAGGAACTGACCGCCAAAGGATTTCATTTTGAGAGCGACACCGACACCGAGGTGATCGTGCATTTGCTCGAACGGTATTACGCGGGTGACGTGAAAGCGGCGGTTATTAAGACGGTATCCCGCTTGCAGGGATCGTACGCATTGGGGGTAGTGTGCGCCGATGCGCCGCACACGGTGTTCGCGGCGCGCGAGGCGAGCCCGCTAATTATAGGACTGGGGAGCGGGGAGCAGTATTTCGCCTCGGACGTGACGGCACTCGTACCGTATACGCGGAGCGTCTTGTACTTGGACGACGGCGAGTTCGCGCAGCTGACAGCCGATGGCGTGACGGTGTTTAACGGCGCGGGGCAGACGGTGGACAAGCCGCTGCAGCATATCGCGTGGGATATACAAGCCGCCGAAAAGGACGGGTTTGATCATTTTATGCTCAAAGAGATCTTTGAGCAGCCCGCCGCCGTGCGCGCGACGCTCGCCCCGCGGATGCGGGGGCGAGCGATCTGTTTGGACGACGTGCGAGCGGATGATCTGAAAAACATCCGCCGTATCGTGATCACCGCGTGCGGGTCGGCGTATTACGCGGGGTGTGCGGGCAAATACGCCATTGAGACGCTGTGCCGCTTACCCGTGCAGGTGGAGCTTGCCAGTGAATTGCGGTACAGCGATCCGCTGATGGACGAGCATACGCTGCTGATCGTCTTATCGCAGTCGGGCGAAACGGCGGATACCATTGCTGCCATGAAAGAATGCAAAGCGCGCGGCGCGAAAACACTCGGTATCGTGAACGTGGTGGGCAGTACGGTGGCGGCGCTCTCTGACCGCGTGCTGTATACCCATGCGGGGCCCGAGATCGCGGTGGCAACCACCAAGGGATATACCACGCAACTGGCGGTGCTGTATCTGTTTGCGTTGTATGCGGCGCAGGCGCGGGGGACGGTGAGCGATGAGGAGTTTGACCGCCTGTTCGGTGAATTGGAACAGTTGCCGCACCGTGTGCAGAACGCGCTGGACATGAATCCCGCGACAGAGCGGCTTGCACGCAAGTATTGCCGCGCGTCGTCGGTGTTTTTCATCGGGCGCAATACCGATTACGCGGTGGCGCTGGAGGGCGCGCTCAAACTCAAAGAGATCTCGTATATTCACGCGGAGGGGTATGCGGCGGGTGAACTTAAGCACGGGACCATCGCGTTGATCGATGAGCACCAGCCGGTGATAGCACTGTGCTGTAATGGGGCGGTAGCGGATAAGACGGTCAGCAACGCGGTGGAGGTGAAGGCGCGCGGCGCCGAGGTGTTGGCGGTGACGTTTAAGGGGGATAAGACACTCGCGACGATTGCCGACGAGTTGTTGTTCGTGCCGCGCGTGGATCCGTTGCTTGCCCCGATCGCCGAGATCGTGCCGCTGCAGTTGTTTGCGTATTACGTCGCCAGGGAAAACGGTTGTGATATTGATAAGCCGAAAAATTTGGCGAAGTCTGTTACGGTGGAATAAAACGGAATGTTGGCGACGGGATGTAGGGGCGGATACTATCCGCCCGCGTTCTCCCTCCGTCTTTCGCCTGCGGCGAAATCCACCTCCCTCCCGGAGGGAGGCATGGGGCGCGGCATCGGATTTTGTCCTAGAGGCGGGGTAGGGATAAAAAGAAACGGGGTGGCGTATTGCCACTCCGTTGTATTTGTTGTGAAAGTGCCGCGGTTTGCGGTTGTATTACAGTGCCGCGGCGAGAAGGGCGGCGGTTTGATAGCGGTCGATCGGGGTTAGTTGGGTACATTTTTTGACGATACGGCCCGCGCGGCCGCCCGCGAGTTGTTCACTGGGATGTTTGCCGGTGAGCATGGTGTTGAGCAGAATACCGGCGG
>JAZNRA010000084.1:0-3491 GCA_045590415.1 Acutalibacteraceae bacterium
TATATCACCAGGGCGTGATATGACCACATCTCCCTCGGGAACGGGATATAGGTTGTTATTGACAAGGAAGGATATGTCACTTGAAACGTTGAGAAAAATCTCAAGATAATTATGAATATGCAAAGGGTCGGCGTCGGGATCATCAGCCTTACTGAATTTGTTATTGTAAACGATAGAAAAACGCATACTGGATAATGTACTGATTGCTTCATTCAGCTGCGGCAAATTTCTTGGCTCGTACATGTTTCCTCCCGATGAGCGAATTTTTATATAAAACGAATGAAAAATCATATAAATATAATAATTCAAATGTTATAATATCACATGATGAGTCTTTTGTCAAGTCCAAATTATATGCGAAGGAAAAAAACATGAAAAATAATTATGAAAATTTTCAAGCAACCGAGCAGTATCGCACGCTGTCTGCCGATCTGTCGAATATGCCGTTTTCATTTGTTTACGATGGTAGGAAATATCAAGGCTTTTCGCCCGAGCATTTTACGCTTATAAGCAAGGATACCATACGATCGGATGAGAAAGAAACGCAAACCTTTAGGTTTTTGTTTTTACATACCCTTGAGGTCACGTTGATCCTTACGCACTATTTCTCCCATGGCATCACCGAGTGGACGGTATGGCTTGAAAACACTTCGGACAAGAGCAGCGGCGTGATCCAAGAGTTGAAAGCGGAGTTATCTTTTGAAGGCAAAAATCCTGTTTTGAAGGGTATTTTGGGAGATCACATCAACCAATATCGCCCGTATAGCATCGATCTGCACCAGGCTCCGGCAGAGTTTTCGTCGGACTCGGGACGGGCGACGCACGTCAATTTTCCTTACTTCAATTTGGAATACGGTGACGGAGGCGCGATGCTCGCCATTGGTTGGGCGGGAACGTGGAAGGCCTCCTTTTCATCGATCGGTGACATGACGACCTATACCGCATCCTCAGTCAACGGGTTGAAAACATATTTGAAGCCCGGTGAAAAAATACGGACCGCGCTTTTTGTACTCGCTCCGTATATGGTGCGAGATGAGCATTTTGCCACAAATTTCTGGCGTGATTGGTTTATCCGATATAATATGCCGAAGGCGGATGCGAGCGGCCGTTATCTTGAGCCTTTCTCCACCTGCTGTCTTTCCAATGATACGGGACTGCCAAATTCGGACGGAAGTATATCCGAGTGCCATACCACGTGGCGTCCTTCTTTGGAAAAAATGATTGCCGAAGACGCAAAGGTAGATTTCAGATGGTTTGACGCGGGATGGTATGTCTGCCCGGACGGTACAAGTGCCGAATCTTACGTGCCGGGACACGATTGGTGGGATACGGTCGGAACCTGGGAGCTGGATCCCCGCAAATGGCCCGATCAAACCTTTCTCGAGTCTACGGATTTTGCGCGGGAGCACGGCATGAAAACGCTGGTCTGGTTTGAACCTGAGCGCGTTACCGATCCCGAAAGTCTTGCCAAAAACTACGGCTACAACATAGACTGGGCAATTCGTGTAGATGGAGAAGCAACCATCTCCAACAATATCGGAGATCCCGCGTGCCGTAAGTGGACGACGGAGCGTATATGTAAGATGCTTCGCCGAAATAAGGTAGAGATGTATCGAGAGGATAACAACTGTAACGCATCAACGCTGTGGCAGCATCTTGACAGTCTGGAGGGTGAGAACCGATACGGTATCACAGAATCCAAGTTTATCATCGGTCATTATCAAATGTGGGATGACATTATCGCTTGTACGCTTTCTTATGGCGGTTGCGGATTCGTTGATTCCTGTGCAGGAGGCGGCGGAAGAAACGATCTCGAATCCATGCGCCGAGGTGTTCCGCTCCTTCGGAGCGACAGCGACAGAACAAGCACAGCACTTCGGCTTTCGATGACCACCTCTTTTAACAAATGGATCCCGTTCTGCGGAGCGAACACCAAAGAAAAGCTGTCACAGCTTGCGCCCACGGGCATCAGCGATCCTTACGTTTGGCGCGCGTCCTATCTTCCTGCGTTGAACGTGGATTCGCAGTTCGTATATGACGCAGAGCAAAATTTCGATATGCTCCGATTTGGACTCCGGGAATGGAAACGGGTAGCCCCGTATCTGCTCAAAGAGTTTTATACCCTGACGCCATGGCACGGGGAGCAGGATACCGCCGATTTCACCGCCTTCTGCTACTATGATCCCGACCGAGAAGACGGTGTCATATTGGCGTTCCGTCAGGAAAATTGCGCAGGGGATCTGCTTGAAGTATCCCTGCCGTTTGCAAGTGGAGCCGACAGATATACCGTTACCGACGAGGACAGCCGTGAGGAAAGCGTAACCGACAGAGTCGTAACGCTTCGATTTGAAGCACCTCGCACTGCCAAGCTTTTATGGTTGAAGAAGATATGAGCATACCGACGAAACTGATCTTATCTCTGGCTGCGGCTCTCGGCGGAGGTATTACGAAAAAGTACTACACCGATCAAGAAACCACGAAGCTTTCGGGAGGTTTTTGGTTCAACGCTATCAGTTGTTTGACCGCAGCCGTAGTTCTACTGTGTTGGGGAGGTTTTGGTTCTGCATCTGCATTTACAGTCCTACTCGGCGTTGTGTTTGGTGCCATTACAGCTCTTCAAGGAATCACGAATATTGCCGCTTTGCAAGTCGGACCGATGTCCTACACCTCGGTTATCATCTCTTTTTCCACACTGATATCCGCGCTGTCAGGCGTATTGTTTTTTGACGAGAGCTTAGGGTGGGCGCAGATCGTGGGAATTGTACTGATGCTGGTGAGCTTTATTCTTGCCGCCAAAAGTGACAGCGGTGAAAAAAAGGCAAATGTAAAATGGCTGTTTCTGTGTCTTAT
This sequence comes from Acutalibacteraceae bacterium, assembly GCA_045590415.1. GTDB lineage: Bacteria > Bacillota > Clostridia > Oscillospirales > Acutalibacteraceae > RGIG3009. The sequence goes on from JAZNRA010000084.1 coordinate 2,851, forward strand.
AGCCTTTGCCGCAACGGGCGGTATCGGCGTTATGCAGAAGGTGCACCAAAGCTCTGTATACCGCAATGAGCTAAACGCATTTTTGATCATCGCTTTTGTCTCATCGGCGGTCTTTTGCGCAATTTTCGCTCTGCTGCTGAAACGGCGCGAAGGTCTGTCTACAGACGAGAAAGAAAAGCGGAACAAGAGCAGAATGCTGATTTGGCTTTTGATTGGAATTATGGTAATAAACGGTGCTTGCGTATCTGTAAACAACAAGTTTAATCTCTATCTATCGGGGGTCATGGATAGCGCCATCTTTTTCCCGATTGTCAATGGCGGAGGTCTTGTGCTTACCACCTTGGCGGCCGTACTGCTGTTCAAGGAACGGCTTTCCGTAAAGCAATGGATTGGTGTGGCCTTCGGTATTATTTCGGTTGTATTTTTGTGCAATCCGTTTGCATAAAAGCGGCTGATAATCAGCCGTTGAATCGTACATTTTAACATGGGAACCCCTTTTTCGAGGTTCCCTGAAAGGAGTAAAAGCATGAAAAAAATTCTATTTCTCCGAGTCATTGCTCTTTTGTTGATGATCTTCACCCTTGCGGGTTGCTTCATGGCCTGTCAGGGTAGCGGAGATCCCACCGACACCGATCCGTCCA
>JAZNRA010000085.1:0-4120 GCA_045590415.1 Acutalibacteraceae bacterium
AAACGGAGATAACAATAAGAAAAAATCATGAAATGTCTTAATAACGTTTTTAACGACGCATGTAATGGTTATCCGTTTGGGCGCAGAAGAATAAACAAAACGTAATTACGGCGCGGCGAAAACCGTCCGCGCAAAGGAGAATAGTATGACAAAAACAAAAAAAGGGTTTTTAGCAGGGCTTATTGTTTTGGCGATGACGCTTGCCTTGGCGTTCGGCTTTGCGCTCGTGCCAAGCGCCCACGTAACTGCGTATGCAGCAGATTTGCCGGCACTCTCAAACGTGCAACTGGATGGTGATACCCTCAGTTGGGACGCGTTTACAGGCGCAACCGAGTATCTGGTTCAGATGGTTGGCCTTGGCGGAAACGGTTCTAAAAGCTACACAACCAATTCTGTAGACCTAAGTGCGATTGCAGCCTACTACCACTGTGAAACTGACACCTATGACTGGTACGTTTATGCTGTGGATGAACATGACAATCAGATTTCTTTGACGTCAACAAGCGATGCGGACTATAGCGCTTATCCTGATTATGACTACAACGTCTCGTATGCTAAGTATTCGTACACAAACACACAAACGAGACTCTCGACGCCTATGGGACTTGTGTGGAACCACACAACTCTTATGTGGGATGGCGTTGAAGGGGCAAGGTCTTATAGCTTGACTGTTTATAAGGAAGATGGAGACGTCTTCGTGACTCAAACGAATATTTTCAGCGAAACGAGCTATTCTTGGACAGGCTTTCAAACGGATACGTCCTATTATTTCACAATTCAAGCCAATGCTCCGTTTGGCGGAGAGTATTGCGACAGCCTTGTAGCAACGAGTGGCACGCACACCTTTGCAAGCGTTGTAGCAGACCTTGACGGCCACGTGTCTATATCGGCAAACGGTCAACTCAGCATCTCGGACGTTGAAGGGCTTGATAACTGCAGTTATTCTATATGGTCATCCGATCGCACGAGCGAACACTTCGGCGGTGGTGACAATATAGAGTTGCCATTAGATCTTTATACCGAGTTTGCAAGTCTTTCGGTTCCTGACGGCACTTATGATATTGAAATCGAGGTTTACAATCAATACAACGAGCCGCTCGCACCTGTCTATTATTATGACGATTGGGTTTATGACAGTTCACTCGCTCCGCAAGTGCTTAGCGGCACCGTGACCGTCACGGGTGATTTGGAATACGGCGAGACCCTCACGGCGACCGTCACAGACACCAACAACACAGGCACTTTGAATTATCATTGGTATCGCAGTGATCCCTATGAAACATGGGTTATTCTTCAAAACGGAACGAGCAATACGTTTGAGCTCACCAAGCCGTGTATTGGCAAGAGCATACTTGTTGTTGTCACAAGCAGCGTAGAATTGAATCAGATTGAGAGCGCAGAAACGGACACCGTTGGTGCAGGCGCTGCTGCGGTGGAAATCGTCTCTGTCGGTGGCAATCCTGTTTCTGCGGAATTGGGACCGGGTGAGTTTACCAACGGTTCCTTCCCGATGGGACACGTCGGCACACCGTACATCGCACAACTTGCGGCTGAGGGTGGTTCCGGCAACTACACTTGGGAAGTCATCGTCGGCAGCCTTGCTTCAGGCCTTTCACTCAATTCGAGCACAGGTCTTGTCAGCGGCACTCCGACAAACACCGCTACAGGTTCTATCACCATCAGCTGCACAGACGCAGACAACACGGAATTTTCTGACAACGTACAGTTGAACTTTGTCGTCTATGAAGACAGTTGGGTTCCAAGCATTGAGACTACAACCGCTGACAACGCGGTCGTTGACCAGAGTTATTATTTTGAGTTGCTCGTGAACAGCGAAAGTAGTGCATCTATTGACTGGACTGTTGAGAGCGGCTCTTTGCCGACGGGCTTGTCTCTCGGCAAGAGTGGCACTTGGAACGGGTACCTATATGGAACACCGACAACAAAAGGCACATATACCTTCACTTTGAAAGCCGCCAACCATGTTGGCTCTGACACACAAGAATACACGATCGTCGTTGACGAACTGTTGACTGTGTCCTATGTCGAGGCTAAATACTACCGCGGTGATGAGATTGCGCTCACAGCAAGTGTCGGCAACGCGAACGTAGATTGGTCTATCGGTCACAACACGTCCGCTGCCACCGTCATCTCTTCTTCCGGTGTGCTTACGATCGGCGCAGACGAGGCTGCAGCCGGTTCTTATATCGTCGTTTATGCAACTTCCAAGACCAACTCAAACAACGTTGGACAAGTGTCGGTTGAGTTTACACCAAAGACGGCTTATTCCATCACGGTCACGGGTGGCACGGCAACCGATAGTTTGGATAAGCCGATTGCAAAAGCGGCGGAAGATGAAAACGTTTATATTTTAGCTCCTGAACTCACGGGCAAAAGGTTCCGTGAATGGACGGTTGAGGCGGGTAGTGCAGATGTGACGATCGGCGACGAAAACGCATCGAGTACGTTCTTTACTATGCCCGCGGGCAACGTCATTTTGAAAGCCAATTATGATACGATCATCGACAGCGTCTCAGCAACGTTTGACGCCCCCGTCAACGGTCAACATATCGACCAGACTCTCACAACGGGCAGTCCCAATTATACGGCTACCCTCACGAGGGTTTGGCAGGGCGCAGGTTTTAAGTCTTTGACCGACACGATATACGAAACGGGCAAAGAATATGCTTTCTTCGTTCAATTTGCCCCTGCCTCGGGCTACGTTATTGTCCCGAACGATCAGTTGTCCGTGACTTTGAACGGCACGGCACTGAACTTCGCCGATGACTACGTCGGGTCTTACTCCGCTTGGAGGATAGCACTCACCGCTGTCTCCGAAGAGATTCCGCACTTTGCGGTGACCGTGACAAACGGCATCGCAAACGCGTCTTTGGCGAAGGAAAACGACGTGGTTACGATCACCGCCAACGCTCCCGCAAGCGGGTTCGTGTTTGACAAGTGGACGACGGAAGACGGCGTTACCTTTGCTTCCGAAACGTCTGTCTCCACAACCTTCGTTATGCCTGCAAAAGCCGTTGCGGTGAGCGCAACTTACAAGGCGATCCCGCAATACACCGTCACTTTCGGCGCAGGCGAGGGTACGGGCTATATGACAAGCGAACTCGTCAATGAAAACAGTACGTTTGAACTTCCCGCTTGCCTGTTTGTCGCACCGGCAAACAAAGAGTTCAAGGCTTGGTCTGTCGGTGGCGTCGAAAAGAACGTCGGCGACGAAATCACCATAACCGCCAACACCACGGTCACCGCCGTTTGGCAGTTTATCAAAGTCACGGTCTCCTTTGCTGCCGGCGAGGGCACGGGAACGATGGATAGCGTTCAAGTAGACAAAGGCTCTTCCTATACGCTCCCCGTAAACGGCTTTACTGCACCTGACGGCAAGCGCTTTAAGTCTTGGAGCATCGGTGGCAATCCCGCAAGCGTTGGCGCGTCTATCGTCATTAACGGCAACACAACCGTCACCGCGGTTTGGGAAGACCTTCCGACTATGCACGCCGTCTCGTTCAACGCAAACGGCGGCACGGGCTCCAAGGAGGCGGAACAGGTCGAACATGGTACCTACTTCACGCTCCCTGCAAATCCCTTTACCGCACTCGAGGGCAAAGAATTTGCGGGTTGGGCATTCACGGCAAACGGCTCCAAGATCGAAGCAGCAACGATCCAAGTCAACAACGACGTGACGCTCTTCGCTCTTTGGGAAGACCTCACGACTATGCACGCCGTCTCGTTCAACGCAAACGGCGGCACGGGCTCCAAGGAGGCGGAACAGGTCGAACACGGTACCTACTTCACGCTTCCAGAGAATCCGTTTACGGCTCCGACTGGCAAAGTGTTTGCAGGTTGGGCATTCACGGCAAACGGCGAAGTAATTGACGGAGCAACTTATAACGTAACTGCAGACGTGGAATTATTTGCGATATGGGAAAATATCCCCAGCGAACCAAGCGAACCAAGTGAACCAAGCGAACCAAGTGAACCAAGCGAAGGTGAATCTGTAGCTCCAGAAGTTCAACCCGAAGAAGATAATGAAGGTTTAACTGGTGGTGCAATCGCAGGAATAGCAGTAGGTTCAGTTGCAGTAGCAGGACTAGGTGGCTTTGCA
>JAZNRA010000086.1:0-24046 GCA_045590415.1 Acutalibacteraceae bacterium
ACCCCTTGGCTCACAGACCGACATGGCTACGACCCGACTTACGGTTACCCGCCCGTACCGATAAGAGCGATACAATGAAAACGCTCCGACGGTTTCGGGCAGCTCGGTTTGGCGATCACTTTCGCACACCACCGTGCCGCCTGCCGCCACCTTGCCGGAAAGTTGTTCCAGACACGGGGGCAACAGTTCTGCCGCGTACGGCGGATCCAAAAACACCAGATCAAACGGCCCTGCCGCGTGTGCCAAATACTCCAACGAATCACGGCATATCACCTCGGCACCCGCTTCCAGCTTGGTTGACCGCAGGTTGCGGCGGATCACCTCCGCCGCTCGGCGGCTGTGATCCACAAACACGCACGATTTGGCGCCGCGGCTGAGTGCTTCAATGCCCATCTGCCCCGAACCGGCAAACAGGTCCAGCACGCGCCGTCCCTCAATTTCAAAACAGATCGCGGAGAAGAGTGCTTCTTTAACTCGCTCAGCCGTCGGACGCGTGTCCAACCCCTCGAGCGTTTCCAAGCGACAACCCCGTGCTGTTCCGGTAATAACTCTCATACAACCTCTATCTATTATCCCATTATCCGCTGATAATGTCAATATTTTTTATCAAATCGCCGCTTTGAGCGCATCAATACGGTCGGTACGCTCCCAGGCGACATCCAGGTCCTCACGACCGATATGGCCGTATGCCGCGAGGTTTTGATAGATCGGCCGACGCAGTTCGAGCGTATCGATGATCGCCGCGGGGCGGAAATCAAATACGCGTTTGACCGCTGCGGCAAGCACCTCGTCGGAAACCGTACCGGTGCCGCGCGTATCCACCCGTACCGACACCGGATTTGCCACGCCGATCGCGTATGCCAGTTGTACCTCGCATTGTGTTGCCAAGCCCGCCGCAACGACGTTTTTTGCCGCGTAACGCGCCATATACGATGCGGAGCGGTCCACTTTCGTGGGATCCTTGCCGGAGAAGGCACCGCCGCCGTGGCAAGCGTAGCCGCCGTAGGTGTCCACAATGATCTTACGGCCGGTCAGACCGCTGTCACCCTGCGGGCCGCCCACCACGAACCGTCCGGTGGGGTTGACAAAGATCTTGGTATTCTCATCCATCAGTTCCGCCGGCACCACCGCCTTGATGAGCTTGTGCGTGATATCGGCACGGATGGTATCCAGCGTAACGTCGGGATCGTGCTGTGTGGACACCACGACGGTATCCACGCGAATCGGCGTGTACCCGTCGTATTCCACCGTCACCTGTGTTTTACCGTCGGGGCGCAGATACGAAAGCGTGCCGTTTTTGCGAAGAGCCGTTAACTCTTTTGCCAAACGATGCGCGAGCGAGATGGGAAGCGGCATGAGCTCGGGTGTTTCGTCACACGCAAAACCGAACATGAGTCCTTGGTCGCCCGCGCCGATGCGGTCGTACGCATCGCCCGTTTCATCGCCGCGCACCTCGATTGCTTCGTTGACGCCCATGGCGATATCCGGTGACTGCTCATCGAGCACGGTCATCACCGCGCAGGTATTGCCGTTAAAGCCAACCGCCGCGTTGTCGTACCCGATATCGTTCACCACACCGCGCACGATCTTTTGGATATCCACCGAAGCGCTCGTGGTGATCTCCCCCATCACCATCACCATACCGGTGGTGGTCACGGTCTCACAGGCGACGTGTGCCGCGGGATCCTGCCCGATGATCGCATCCAGTACCGCATCGGAGATTCGATCGCAGACTTTATCGGGATGTCCCTCGGTTACGGATTCGGATGTAAAAAAATGTTTTGCCATATTCTTCTTTCTCCTTTTCTTTGCAAAAAAAGCGCCCCGTACAGAATACGGGGCGTATCTCCACCTCATCTGTCGGTCAAAACCGCAGGATTTAGCACCTTGCACACTTGCAGGTTGCCGGGCTTCACAGGGCCTGTCCCTCCGCCGCTCTTGATAAGGACCTATTCACTTTGCAGGTATCATTGTATCACATTTTGTCGGTTTGTCAATACAAAAGTGTAATGGTATGTAACCGATGGAAGGTTTCCCCTGCTTTCACGCAGTGAATACCAACCTTTTTGGTGATGTCGCCATCGTGCCCCACCACATCGGGGAATCCGCACCACGGTTCCACACACAGGAAAGGCGCCTTGTACGGCTGCCACAACAACAGGTGGTCAAACCCTTCATAACGAACCTCGACGCCGCGTCCGGTCTCCTTGTGGCGCAGTACCAGCGAGTTGGATTTTGTTCCGTCACGGAAATTCAGTGAATCGCTGATAAAATCCTCCTCACACAAGGGAAAGACCTTGCTGTTGTTCAGCATAAGAATTTTATCCTCCCTCTCACGGGGAGCCGGTATGGTGTACAGCGTTTCCGCTTCGGGGAATACGATCTCGTACGCATTGATGCCTTCGGGACACGAATATGCTTCATGCGCACCGATCGACATATACAGCGGTTTTTCGGCGGGATTGGTCACGTCGTACGCGACCTCGATCGTGTCGCCGTTCAAGCGATAGGTGATGCGCAGCTCGTAGGCGAACGGATACATTTTACGGCTTTCCTCGTCATCACGCAGTAAAAAGGTGGCTTCGGTTTCGGTAGCGCTCTCCAACTCAAACAATTTGGTCCACGCATACCCGTGCTTCAGCAACGAATACGTTTTACCCTCATAGTGATACTCATCGTTGATGAGCCCGCTGCAGATCGGGAACAGCACCGGCGAGTGCTTACCCCAAAATGCGGGATCCGCGTGCCACAGATATTCCGTACCGTTTGCCGCGAGCACCGAGGTCATCTCGGCACCCTGCTCCTTGATCGTAACGGTCATCGCTTCGTTTTTCAGTGTAATCATGGTATTCCTCTCCTTTTTATTTCTCCCATTTATCACACAGCGCATGAATTTGCGCCGTAAATTTGGCAAGGTCCTTGTTCGCACGGCCGCGGCTTTTTTCAATAACGGCCGCCAGCCGCTTCCCTGCGGCAACCAGTTTGGCAAACACCGTGTTTTCACGGCGAACGTCACCGCTCTTGCGCTCGATGCGCCGACGGCTGCCCTGCTCGACTTGGGCGTCTTCCAAGAGCTCCCACGCATCCCCGCTGTACGGTGCGGTGGCGATTTGTTGTTGCTCGCTTGTAAGGCGGGCGGCGAGCGTTTCGCACGCACCCTCGTCGCCGTGGCAGACGAATATTCTCGTCGGTTTCGGATCAAACGAAGCCGCCCAGTTGAGTAACCCCTTGTCGTCAGCGTGACTGCTGATGCTGCTCATCTTTGTGATTTCAGCATTGACCTCGATGGTTTCACCGAACAATTTCACTTCTTTGGCACCGTCCAGCAACAAACGGCCAATCGTACCCTCTGATTGATAACCGACGAACAGAATGGTGCTGTCCGCCCGCCATAGATTGTGCTTGAGATGATGGCGGATGCGTCCCGCTTCGCACATACCGCTGGCGGATAAAATCACTTTGGGGCGCTTGTCGGCATTTATCGCACGTGAATCGTCCGCCGTTATCGAAACAGAAAGTCCTGCAAAACTAATGGGGTTTTTGCCGTTTTCCACCAGTGCGCGGGTCTCCTCGTCGTAACACTCGATAGCGGAAGGCCCGAAAATGCGGGTGGCTTCCACCGCGAGCGGACTATCCACTACCACCGAAAACTCGCCATGACCTTTCACTAAATTCTGTTCCTTGATCTGACGAATGAAATACAACATTTCCTGCGTGCGCCCTACCGCAAACGACGGAATCACCACGTTGCCGCCACGGTCAAAGGTGCGCTGAATCACCGCAGCCAGATCGCGAACGTAGTCGGGCTCTTCCTCGTCGTGACTGCGATCGCCGTAGGTGGACTCCATCACCACGTAATCCGCGGTTTTGAGCAACTGCGGGTCGCGCAAGATGGGCTTGTTTACGTTACCGATGTCACCGGAAAAGACGATTCGCTTTTCCTCATCGTTTTCTCTGGCCGTCACCGTGATGGAGGACGAACCGAGCAGATGCCCTGCATCGGTAAATCGAACGGACACTTCGGGGAACATCGTGTACTCGGTATCGTAATCGCACGGTACGAAATGCGGTAACACGCCCTCAACATCCTGCATGGTGTACAGCGGCACGTACGGCGGCTGACCCGCGCGCTGTGCCTTGCGGTTGCGCCACTGCGCCTCAAATTCCTGAATATGTGCGGAATCACGCAGCATGATCTGGCACAGCTCGGTCGTTGCGCGAGTGGCGTACACCTGCCCGCGGAATCCGTTTGCATACAGCATCGGTATTTTGCCCGAATGGTCGATGTGCGCGTGCGTCAGCAATACGGCATCGATCAGCGAGGGAGCAACGGGAATCTCCTGGTTTTCAAACAGATCGCGTCCCTGCTCCATACCGCAGTCAATGAGTATCTTTTTACCGCCGACCGTCAGCAGCGTACAGCTGCCCGTGACCTCGTGTGTGGCGCCTAAAAACGTCAGTTTCATCGCGCATCCATCCTTTCTCTTTCATTATATGACGATTTTGCTTCGCATACAAGAAGTTTTCGAAAAAAAGAGGAAATTGGAAAAGAGTGGATTTTTTCGGATTCATCCGTTATAATAAGAAGTACCAAGCACAAGGAGGGATTCCCTTATGCAGAAACTCAATTACAAACGCACGATCTTAGTCGGTTTTGCCTTCTTTCTCATCAGCGCGTTTTGGCAGGCGTACGATGCTACGATTCCGGTTCTGTTGACCAACAAGTTCGGTATGTCGCAGACCTGGTCAGGTATCATCATGGCGCTGGATAACGTGCTCGCGGTGTTTATGCTGCCGATCTTCGGTGCGCTCAGCGACAAGAGCCGTTCCCGTTTCGGTAAACGCACCCCCTTTATCACCGTCGGTGCCGTACTTGCCGCTGCGTTGCTCATTGCATTATCATTTGTTGACGGGTTGCAGTTAAAACAGATCCGCGAAGTCGCCACCATCGACGATAAAGCCGCTCTCACCGTCATTTATGAAACGCAGGGTGATAAAACCCTCAAAACACCCGAGGGTGCCGAATTCGTACTCTCGGATAACTTCACGCTTGAAGAGTTTACCAACATCACCTGTGAAGTAGAAAAAGAGGGCAAAAAGGTCTCAAACGAGGACTATACCAATTATGTAGAGCCCGCTCGCGAGGCACGCGTTGCCGAGATCACCGCACAGAACCCCTCTTCCCTTATTTTCTTTATTGCGCTCTTACTGCTTTTGCTGATTTCGATGTCGCTGTTCCGCTCCCCGGCGGTCGCGCTCATGCCGGACGTCACCATCAAACCGTTGCGCAGCAAGGGCAATGCTATCATCAACCTGATGGGTACCGCCGGCGGGATTTTGGTACTGGTGCTCGGCATCGTGTTTGCCATTTCCAAAAAGCGCAATGCCTTAATGCCGTATACGACGTACTATGCCGTCATAGCGGGGCTCATGCTCACAGCACTCGTCATTTTCTTGCTCACCGTACGTGAAAAAGCATGGTCCAAGCAGATGCAGGAGGACAGCGTGCGGCTCGGTCTTGAAGAAGCCGCCGAAGATACGTCCGCAAAACGCGGCCTTACCAAGAGTGAAGTCATCTCGTTGATCCTCATTCTTGCTTCCATCGCGCTGTGGTATTTTGGCTATAACGCCGTTACCTCCAAGTACTCGATCTACGCGCCCAAAGTATTGGCAAAGGATTACAGTACCACCATGCTCCTCGCGCAGGCAGCGGCGATCGTCGCGTATCTGCCCGCAGGTATCGTCGCTTCCAAGATCGGTCGTAAAAAGACCATCCTGGGCGGTGTCGTGATGCTGGCAACCGCGTTCGGCGTGGCGGCGTTCTTGCGTTCCGACAGTCCCACCATGCTGATGAATGCGATGTTTATGTTAGCAGGTGTCGCGTGGGCAACCATCAACGTCAACTCGTTCCCGATGGTGGTGGAAATGTGCTCCGGCAGCGACATCGGCAAATATACCGGGTATTACTACACCGCTTCCATGGCGGCGCAGATCGCCACCCCCGTGCTGTCGGGTTTCCTGATGGATAAGATCAGTTTTACCGCGCTGTTCCCCTATGCCGCTATTTGTGTAGCACTCGCCTTTGTGACGATGTTCTTCGTCAAGCACGGCGATGCCAAGGTGGAAGCCAAAGCGGGGCTGGAGGCGCTTGACATCGATGATTAACTTACTATGGATCATTCCCGCCGTGCTGATTGTGCTGTATCTTTTGAGCATCAGCGGCAGGGCGGGACATAAAGGGCTTGATGCCCTGCGGGGCAACGTGTTTGCTCATCGGGGGCTCCATAACGATACCCGCCCCGAAAATTCGCTTTCTGCGTTTCACGCGGCAAAAGAAAAGGGGTACGGCGTTGAATTGGATCTGCACTTACTCAAAGACGGCACGCTTGCCGTGTTTCACGATCACACGCTGATCCGCATGACGGGTGCAGAGGGCAAGATTGAAGACCTCACCGCCGAGCAGCTGACGGCATACCGCTTAGGCGGGTCAGAGGAAACGATCCCCACGTTTGAGGAAGTGCTCGCGATGTTTGACGGTACGGTGCCGCTGATCGTCGAACTCAAAGCCGCGAAAAACCACGGTGCATTGGTGGATGCCACGGTGAAAGCGCTGCGCGGGTATCGCGGCGCGTACTGCGTTGAATCGTTTGATCCGCGCTGTCTGTGGCATTTGCGGCGGTGGCACCCGGATGTCATCCGCGGTCAGCTCTCGCAGAACTTTATGAAAAGTGAAGAAAAATTGTCCGGCGTGACGAAATTCGTGCTTACGCACTTGTTGACAAACTTCCTCACCCGACCCGATTTTGTGGCGTATAAGTTCACTGACCGCAAAGAGCTGAGCGTGACGCTTGCCCGCAAGCTGTGGCGCGTGCAAGGCGTCGTGTGGACACTCACCGATGACGAACAACACGCAAAAGCCCTGGAAGAAGGTTATCTTCCCATTTTTGAACACTACGAACCGTAAAAAACGGCACGGTATGCAGATTGCATACCGTGCCGTTTTATGTATCTCTCTTGTGTAGGGCAGGGCCTTGGTCCTGCCGCCCTGTCATTTCATTGCAACGGGAGGAACAAGCCCCCCTATTTGGCACCGCCACAGGTCAACACACAGAACCCTCTCCGGTGTTTTCTAATCGCTTTTTCAAATTTTTAAATTCTGCATTTTCTCTTAAATTTGCAAAACAGGTATCATCGAGATTATATAACAACTGCTCTTTGAGACTTTTATCCCAATTAGTACTTATGTTTTTAGGATTCCAAGTTAGTTTACTAAAAAAAATAGACTTGTAGTTTTGTTCTCCCAAATTAGAAACGCTATCATAATTTATTGCGCATTTTTCCGAAAGCAACAAATTTTTAATAACCATATCAGTTTCGTTTTGTTGACAATAAAGTTTTGCTATCATTAAATACCATAATGATAGTTGACTATTGTATAAGTTTTCATTTTCATCATTGTAAAGCATCATTTTGTTGAGGTTAATTGCCGTTTCAAGCATGTTAATTCGTTGGTCAACGGTTAACCCTTGGCGCAACTCTTTATCACAAGCCATTAAATAAAGTATGCTTAAACAATAATGAAGCATCCATCTTAAATTGTTTTGTTCTTGTTTTAACCGTTCCGCTCCGGAATAAATATGGCTTAAAAGCATTTCTTTACAAATTAGCATATCTGGCATACTTTCAGCAAGCTTGATAGCTTCTTCTTTTTTATCAAAATTGGGGTAATTATAGCAAAGTATTTGTATGGCACTGTGTCTGATACTATCAACTGTGCAGTCTTCTAATATTCTTTCACATAGGGATATCGCTTCCTCAATAAATTTGTGCTCTTTTCTATATTTTCTTTGCTCACTTGTAGCACCATAAGATACTAAACCATAGGCAAGGTTTAACATCCATTGATAGTTTCTCGGATACAAATCAAGCACTTTACGCGACAATTCAATTTGCTCTAACACTTTCCCTTTGCGTCCAAGTTCGTGATATTCTTTTTCGTATTTTCTTAGTTCCGTTTCATTTTCACTTGTTTTCAAATTAAGCAACTCATCTGTGCTAACGCCAAAGAAATTTGCCAGTTTCGGCAATAGTGTTATATCCGGCAGAGCGAATCCGTTTTCCCATTTGCTGACGGCCTGGTAGGAGATGTTTAGATAATCCGCCAGCTTTTCTTGCGTCACGTCATGCGCTTTACGCAGTTCCTTTATTTTTCCGCCGATCTTTAACATCGCATTCACTCCAAACATTTACTCAAAAGCGCTTTCTGAGTATAGTATAAATCACAGGCGGATGAAAGTATATAACTTTGTTGTTTATCTTGATGCAACTGTAGGTTGAGCGCGCTTTGAACAGACAAAAAAGAACGGCCGGAAAATTCCGACCGTTCTTTGCCTTAATCAAGATTTGTCCTTAGATTTAAATAACAGCCCGCATAGTAATGCCGCCGTGATGGCAAAGGCGATGCCGCCCGCCGTACCGGTCAGCCCGCCGGTGAAGATCCCGAGCCATCCTTTCTCGGCGATTCCCTCCTGCACACCTTTGGCAAGGGCGTAGCCGAAGCCCGTCAGCGGCACACTTGCTCCCGCGCCCGCAAAATCAATAAGCGACTCGTATAATCCGATCGCCGTGAGCGCTACTCCCGCCGTGACGAACAACACCAGAATACGCGCCGGGGTCAGCTTGGTTAAATCAATGAGTAACTGACCTATCACGCAGATCACGCCACCCACCACGAACGCTTTGACGATCATCATCCAGTCCATACGGACACCTCTCAGAGAATTTCTTTGTCGTTAACATTCCCCTCGCGGATCTTCTTTATACGCGGTTTGTCGATGGGTTCGTCAAAATTTTTCGGCAACCCTTGCGCGATGGCGGGAAACACGTGATCGCTGTCGGCGGTCGGCTGAATTTCATACGTGCCGTATTTGTTTATCATTTCCTCTGCCGTTTCGGGCGAACCGCCGATCGGCATTAAAAACGGCGTTCCCAAATCTTTTTTCTTATCGGACATACTCAAATCACCTCCCTCAAATAGCATGCCCCCATGATGTCGGATTCACACTTGATTATTTGTCAGAAAACCGCTATACTGGATACTGGAGTAGGTTATAATTTTTAAAAAAGGAGGGCTTTCGCTATGTCCGATTTTTTGCAACGCACCTGGGCGGAAGTGGATTTGAATGCCATACATGCCAATTATCATATTTTCAAAGATCGCATATCTCCGAACTGCCGTTGCATGGCGGTCGTGAAAGCCAACGCGTACGGGCACGGTGCCGTTCGTGTTGCAAGGGAACTGGCGGATGCGGATTTCTTCGGTGTATCCAACCTTGACGAAGCATTAGAACTCCGTCAAAACGGTATCGAGACGCCCATCCTGATTTTCGCGTATACCCCGCCCGAACACGCAGCCACACTCGCCGCCTACGACATCACTCAAGCAGTATTGGACGCCAACTATGCGGATGCGTTAGAACAAGCAGCAGCAAAAGCGGGTGTTACGGTCAGCGTTCACTTGAAAATTGACACCGGTATGTCCCGCATCGGGTTTTTCTGTCAAGATGAAACGCTCACCCCGCTGGAAGCGATCGCCCGCACCTGTTCGTTGCCACATTTGCGCGCGGACGGCATCTTTACCCATTTTGCCGTAGCAGACGATCCGCAAAGCGATACTACCACCCGACTTCAATTCAAGCGCTTCGCAGATCTGTTGGATGCGCTGAAGGCACGCGGTATCACCTTCCCGCTGCGTCATTGCTGCGCAAGCGCCGCCGCGTTGCGTTTCCCCGAAATGCACCTCGACATGGTGCGTATCGGTATCTCGCTGTACGGCGCTTCCGCGTTTGCCGATTTGTCACACCCCGTGCCGCTCCGCCCCGCCATGACGCTCAAATCCGTCATTGCGCAAATTAAGACGGTGTCGGCAGGGACCCCCGTCAGCTACGGTCACACCTTTATTTGCAAACGCGAAACGAAACTTGCCACCTTGCCGATCGGCTACGCCGACGGCTTGCCGCGGTGCGCCTCCGACGAGTTTGAGGTATCCATTGGCGGATACCGGGCACCCGGTGTCGGTCGCGTGTGTATGGATCAATGTCTGATTGACATCACGGACATCCCGCAGGTCGAGGTGGGTACACCGGTTATTTTTTTCGGAACGGCAGATCTCTCGGTCGAAACCTTTTCCGGTTTTTGCCATACCATTCCGTATGAGCTGTTCTGTTCCGTCAGCAAGCGCGTTACGCGGGTATACCGTTAAAAAACAGATTAACAGTTAAAGAAAGGAGACGTCGAATATGCCGAATTACGTTCCCACCGTTCTGCACCGTGAGATCACGGTGAACGCCGTCGTGACCCTGCACTACTTTGAGCACGCCAAAGATTATATGTTTGAAGGCGAAACACACGATTTTTGGGAATTGGTATACGTGGACAAGGGTTGCCTGGAAGCGGTCGCCGGCGACCGCTCGTTTGAACTGGAACAAGGTCAGATCCTCTTTCACAAGCCCAACGAGTTCCACAATTTGTATGCCAACGGCATTATTGCACCGAACGTGGTGATCGTCACCTTTATCAGCCCCTCTCCCGCTATGGCGTTTTTTGAAAACAAAATCACCTACGTCACCGCTCGTCAGCGCGACTTGCTCGCGCGCATCATTGAAGAGGGACGGCGCGCGTTTAACGGTCCGCTGGGCGATCCGTATACACTGCAAATGCCCCGCAATCCCGACGCCCCGTTTGGCAGCGAGCAGCTCATCACACTGTACCTGGAAACGCTTTTGATTGATATGATTCGTCACGCCGAATATGAAAATGCGTCTGCAAAGCCGTCTTCCTCTATCAAGACCCGCTCGGATAACGACTTGGTTAACCGTATCATTCAGTATATGGAAGATCACTTAAACGACAATCTCTCCTTCTCCGCTATTTGCCGGTATTCCGCGCAGAGCGCCACCAATCTGAAAACCATCTTTAAAGCCGTTACCGGGCAAGGTGTGATGGAATATTACCGTAATTTAAAAATTGATCGCGCCAAAACCTTGCTCAGGGAAAGCAACGGCAACATTACCCAGATCGCGGATCATCTCGGCTATACTTCCGTACAGTATTTTTCGAGGCATTTCAAGCAAGCGACCGGTATGACGCCGCGAGAATATACGTTGTCAATACAAGCAAACTGACTATTTTCTTTCCTCCTACACATACTACTGTGCGGGAGGTATTTTTTTATGGCTCGAGATAATCGAAAAATCGTACTTGTCGGCACCGGCATGGTCGGAATGAGTTATGCCTATGCGATGCTCAACCAGGGGGTTTGTGACGAACTGGTGCTCATCGATCTCAATCATGAGCGCGCAAAAGGAGAAGCAATGGATCTCAATCACGGTCTTGCCTTTGCTCCGTCCGCCATGCGCATCTATGCCGGCGACTACCACGACTGTGAAGATGCCGATATCGTGGCAATCTGTGCCGGTGTGGCACAACAGCCGGGAGAATCGCGTTTGGATCTGTTACGGCGCAATGCCGAGGTATTTGGTTCCATTGTCGGTCCCGTAGTACGCTCGGGATTCAACGGTATTTTTTTGGTGGCTACGAATCCCGTTGACATCATGACGCAGATCACCTGCTCGCTATCCGGCTTTAATCCCCGCCGTGTCATCGGCAGCGGCACGGCTTTGGATACCGCGCGTTTGCGATATTTGGTGGGTGAATTGTTGCCGGTGGACCCACGCAACGTTCACGCATACGTGATCGGCGAACACGGTGACAGCGAATTCGTCCCGTGGTCAAGAGCGACCGTCGCCACCCGCCCTCTCGAAGATATCTGTTCGGAACCACCGCACGGGTACAGTAATTGGGATGATCTGCACCGCATCGAAAACGAGGTGCGCGATGCCGCACAAAAGATCATTCGCGCCAAAAACGCCACCTATTACGGTATCGGTATGTCGCTCGCACGCATCACGAAAGCCATCTTAGGGGATGAAAACAGCGTCATAACCGTATCAGCTAAACTGCTTGGCGAATACGGTGAACATGACGTATTTGTGGGTGTTCCCTGCGTCATCTGCCGTAACGGCGTGCGCCGTATTCACGAGATGGCTTTAAATGAAGAAGAACGGCAGCTTTTTCACGCCTCGTGTGAAACGTTACGCCAATCCTATTCTCAGTTGCAATAAAGAACCTCTCTCGGTTTTGGACCGAGAGAGGTTCTTTTGTGTCATATCACCGAAAATCCGGCGTCTGCCAATGCTTTCGTCAGCGCAGGCACGGTGGTCTTTTCCGGAAAAAACGTGACGTCGGCCACGGCACTGCGCCGGTCAACCGAAACCGACCGAACACCATGCATGCTTTTCAGCACCTGCGCCGCCGCTTTCTGTGTAGCGGCATCGTGCACACCGGACAGCTGCATCGTAATGGATTCTGCTTTCATATCCTATCCCCTAATATTCGGAATAGCCGTACCCCTCCGAAGCAGCTTCGTCATACTGTGCGAAACGAGTACCGACTCCCGTAATAATCAGGCACACCATCGTCACGGCAAGTACTGTGCAGATCAACCGCGCCGTCCACTTCTGTGCCGGTGCGGCATCGCGCAAGCCCGCTGAAAGCACCGCGCACCGCACAAAACACGCGATCACCGCGCTGTCAAGAAGCACCAGCTGTGCATTTGCTGCCGCGTAGCCCGTGGCATCAAACGCGCCCGACAATCCGCCGAACAGCACAAACATCACCAAAAAAGCGATCAGCAGTGCGCCGCCGAGCAACGATAAAAACCACGCGTCCGATGGCAGGTGCCGCCGCAACGATATCCCGAAGCCGAGCAAAATCGCACCGGCAAGAAAGAGAAAACGCTGTGCCTGAAAATAGGATACATCGATCTGATCCGTTTTATGCATACCGCCATGATATACCAACACAAAAACCAAAAAAACGATCGTCATCGCGGCATAGATCAATGCTTTTGCAAATTGCTTACTCATACGCGGTGCCATTTCATGCCCTGCGGTGTATCCTCCACCACAACGCCCATCGCTTTCAGTTCGTCACGGATACGATCGGACTCCGCCCAATTCTTTTCGGCACGGGCGGCACGACGCTGTTCCACCAATGCTTCAATTTCGGTGTCGTCGCCGTCCGATTTACGGTTGTACAGCAAACCCAACACGTCAGTGAGTTCGCAGAACAGCGAAAGCGCGGCTTTGCAGCTGCCTTCGGTGGGCTGACCGTCGGCAATCATGAGGTTGCAATCTCTAACCAGCTCAAATACGGCGGAAATACCGTCAGCGGTGTTGAGGTCGTCGTCCATCGCTTTGATAAACTGCTCGCGGCGCTTGTCACAGAATTGAAGCACCGCCGAGTCCGCTTCGCCGGCGGGCGCGTTTTTCAGTGCAAATTCCAACGCGTTTAAGCAGTTATACAAGCGTTCCAGCGCCGCCTTTGCCTGCTCAATACTCTCGTTATTATAGTTGATGGGACTGCGGTAAGACGACGAAATGAGGAAGAAACGAATCGGCTCGTATCCAAATTTCTCCGCCACATCGCGCACCGTAAAGAAATTGCCGAGCGACTTGGACATTTTCTTGTTGTCGACGTTGATATACCCGTTGTGCATCCAATAACGCGCAAACGGCGCGCCGTTACAGCACTCGCTCTGCGCGACCTCGTTTTCGTGGTGCGGGAAGATCAGGTCCTGACCGCCGCAATGGATGTCGATAGACTCGCCGAGATAACGGCGCGCCATCGCCGAACATTCAATATGCCAGCCGGGACGGCCTTCGCTCCACGGCGACTCCCAGTACGGCTCGCCGGGTTTTGCCGCTTTCCAAAGCGCGAAATCCAGCGCATCTTCTTTTTCTTCACCGATGCCGATACGTGCACCCGATTCCAGATCGTCGATCGGCTGATGCGACAATTTTCCGTAGCCCTCATCCTTACGGGTACGGAAATACACGTCACCGTTCGCCGCCTTGTACGCGTAACCTTTTTCTTCCAGCGTGCGAATGATGTCAATGATCTCGTTCATGTTCTCGGTCGCGCGCGGGTGAACCGTCGCCTCGCGCACGCCAAGCCCCTTGGCGTCTTTCCAAAACTCCTCGATATACCGCTCGGCGATCACGTCGTAAGCGACGTCTTCTTCGTTCGCGCGGCGAATGATCTTATCGTCAATATCGGTGAAATTTTGCACGAATTTGACGGTATAGCCGCGCCATTCCAGATATCGACGCAACACATCAAACACGCAAAGCGGGCGCGCGTTGCCGATGTGGATGTAATTATACACGGTCGGGCCGCAGGCGTAGATGCGTACCACACCCGGTTCGATAGTGACGAGTTCTTCCTTTTCTCTCGCCATGGTATTGTAAACTTTCATATCAGTTCCCTCCGTTTTGTAATAACTCATCAATGCGCTGTTCTAAGCGCTGAATTTCCTGCGCTACCGGATCGGGAACGTGCACCTGATCCAGTTCCACGACCTTTTCGCCGTGCCGCCGCACCACCCGCGCCGGTACACCGACCGCCGTGGAATCCGACGGAATATCCTGCAACACCACGGCGCCCGCGGCAATCCGCACGTGATCGCCGATCTCAATGGGGCCGAGCACCTTGGCACCGGCGCCCACCATCACGTGGTTGCCGAGCGTAGGATGGCGCTTGCCCTTATCCTTACCGGTACCGCCCAAAGTCACGCCTTGGTACAAGGTGCAATCGTCACCGACGATGGCGGTTTCACCGATCACCACACCGGTGCCGTGGTCGATAAACAATCGCCTACCTAACGTTGCGGCGGGGTGGATCTCAATACCGGTACGGCGCAGGGCGTGCTGTGAAATAAAGCGCGCCCAGAATTTAAAACCGTGACGGTAACACCAATTCGCACGGCGATGAGCGCGCACCGCCTTTAATCCGTTATATAACAATAGAATTTCCAGAGTGGATCGCGCGGCGGGATCTTTTTCCCGTACGACCGCGATATCCTCTTTCAGTCGCTCAAACATAACGTTTCCTCCCACAAACAAAAAACCTTCGTCGCGACAATTCGCGACGAAGGTGCAAGGCACGGTTCCACTTCGTGTTTCACTCAAAAGCCGATAACGGTGGCTTGCCGGACAAAGATACCGAGGCGTGTGCCTGTTCCCCTTGCCTGCTCACGGGTGCATGTTCGCCGCCGCCCTGTTAAGGATGCTTTCAGCCGGTGACATCCTCTCTCTGATACAGTGCCGCACGGGTACTTTTCCCGTTCAACGCAATTCGATACTATCAGTATAGCAGATTTTTTAAAAAAGTCTACTGTTATTTTTCACCCTTGAAAAAATGACGGTTGGCGTAAACGTATTCCGTGCCGGATGCCGCTGTGAGCACCACCGAGATCCAAATAAAGACCTCGCCGACGATCAACGGGACGGAAAAGACCTCCTCCGGCAATGCAAAGGCCGACAAAATGCCGCTCTGCCAAGTGGAAAACTCCAATGCGGTCAGCGTATAAATAATGGCGATGAACTGTGCCACCGTTTTGAGCTTGCCCCAAAAGCTTGCGGCGATCACCGTTCCGTCTTTGGCGGCAAGCAGACGCACCGAGGTCACCATGAATTCACGCGTCAGCACGATCATCAGCGCCCATACGTTCATCTGCCCTGTCACCATGAACAACAAAAACGCGGCGGTGGTCAGCATTTTATCCGCAAGCGGATCTAAAAATTTGCCGAGATTTGTGATAAGTCCTCTTGCGCGCGCGATCTTGCCGTCAAACATATCGGTCAGCGCCGCCGCGATAAATACCACCAGTGCCACGGCATAGTGGAACGGGAAGTCCCACACCGCAAACAGCAAAAACAGCGGTGCTAAAATAATGCGCGCTACGGTTAATTTGTTCGGTAAATTCATATCCGTTCCCCCACAAGATCCCAATCCATGTATTCGGTGATCTTCACCTGCACGATGTCACCGGGTGACACCCGCTCACGTGTCGTAAAAAACACTTTCCCGTCGATATCCGGCGCATCCCCATAGGTGCGACCGAACCAACATTCCGCGTATCGGTCAAACGATTCGACAAGTACCTCCACCGTCTTACCGACCTGCGCCGCTTGATACTCTTCGGAAATGCGCGTTTGCAGTTCCATCACAATATCGCGCCGCTGCTCGCGCACCTCTTCGGGCACCTGCGGTTGCATGGCGGCGGCCACCGTTCCCTCTTCTGCCGAGTAGGCAAAGCAGCCCAGCCGTTCAAAGCGAACGTCCTTAATAAATTCACAAAGCTGTTCAAAATCCTCTTCGGTTTCGTTCGGAAAACCGGTCATCACCGTGGTACGCAGTACCATGCCCGGCACTCGCTCGCGGATATGCGCCACGAGCGCCGTCAAACTTTCGCGGTCGCCCGGTCGGTTCATCGCTTTGAGCACACGACCGCTTGCGTGCTGGATCGGAATATCGAGATACTTGGCAATTTTCTCCTGCCCGGCGATCACGTCCAACAGTTCCTCGGTGATATGCTCGGGGTAGCAATATAACAAACGGATCCAATGCAACCCCTCAATCTCGCATAAACGATTCAACAGCTGCGGAAGTTTGGATATCCCGTCGGCTTCTGCACCGTATAACGTGGTATCCTGCGCGACGAGCACCAACTCTTTGACACCGTTGTCGGCAAGGGTGCGCGCTTCCTGGGCGATGGTATCCATATCACGGCTGCGCAAACGGCCGCGAATGTGCGGAATCGCACAGTAAGTACAGCAGTTGTTGCAACCGTCACCCACGCGCAGATACGCAAAGAAATCCGGTGTAGACTGTAACCGATCTCCGTCCAAGCTCCAACACGAAAGGTCGGGAAACTGCGCGATGGTCTTGTCTGCCAACACGTCGCGCACGACCTCGGCGATATCGCCGTTTGCGCCGAGTCCCAGTACCGCGTCACATTCGGGTAATTCGCAACAAAGTTCTTCCTTGTACCGCTGTGCAAGACAACCCGTTACGATAATCTTTTTGATCTGCCCCTCTTTTTTCAGTTGGGCAAACTCCAAAATATTCTCAATTGCTTCCCGCTTGGCATCTTCAATAAACCCGCAGGTATTGACGATCACCACGTCGGCAAGACCGCTCTCCGTTGTCAGTTCAAAGCCGGCATCCCGCAGCTTTGCAAGCATCAACTCGGCATCCATTTGGTTTTTCGGACAACCGAGCGATACCATTCCGATTTTACTCATACTTCACGCTTCCTCCATCCATCGGCGCATCGCACGACGGATATCTTCACCGGCAAACCCATACCGCGCCATCGCGGCGGCAATACGGTCTGCTTCGTGTTGTTCACTCGGAACAGTATAGCGCTTTTTCAGCAAAAATTCAAGTGCCAGATCCTCGTCTGCCGTTTCCAGCACCGCCACCGCCTCCTCGGCAAGAACGCGGCCGATGCCTTTTTCGGTCAGCTTTTGCACAATGCGCCGCCGCGGATACAGTTTTTCACGGCTGTACCGTTCTGCCAACCGTTCGGCATACGCGGCATCGTTCACGTATCCGAGCTCTTCCATACGTGCCGCGGTTTGCCTCGCCAGTTCCTTGTTCTCCGGCACGTAGCGGCCCTTCTCGCGGCACAGCTTTTGCTCCAGTTCACGGCGGGATAAATCGCGTTTAGACAGCAAATACACCGCCCTGCTTTGCGCACGGCGGTGATCGGATACCTGAATCAGCTCGGAAAGCTGTTCGTCTGACAAGGAAGAATCCACCGAATAGGCGGATTCCTCCCATGTTTTTTTATCAATCAAAAATTCCGCGCCCGTGTCCGTTAACAGCTTCACACGGCTTTGGCGGGCGGGACGGACGCCGACGATGATCATTCGTCGTCCACCGAAATATCAATGGCGGAACGCGCGGTGCTTGCCGTGTACTGTGCCGCGGCACCGATCGGGATCTCTACCGGCGAAGCGGCAGGCGTCGGCTCAGACACCTCGTCGGCATTGCCGCTGTTGATCGCGTCCATCACCTTTTGCTCGATCTCGGCACTGAGTTCCGGATTTGCGAGAAGCAGATCCTTGATATTATCACGGCCCTGGCCCAAGCGTTCTTCTTTATAAGAGAACCACGAGCCGGATTTTTGGATGATCTCCAATTTGATCGCCAGATCCAACAGCTCGCCCATACGGGAAATGCCCTTGCCGTACAGCACGTCAAACTCCGCCTCTTTGAACGGCGGGGCGACCTTGTTTTTCACCACGCGCACGCGGGTGTGCGAGCCGATCGGCTCACCGCCCGATTTGAGCGTTTCGGTACGGCGCACGTCAAGGCGCACCGATGCGTAATATTTCAGCGCGTTACCGCCGGCAGTAACCTCGGGGTTACCGTACATCACGCCGACTTTCATACGTAACTGGTTGATAAAGACGGCAACGCAGCCCGCCTTGCCGACTGCCGCCGCGAGCTTACGCATCGCCTGCGACATGAGTCGCGCCTGCAGACCGACGTGGGCATCGCCCATCTCGCCCTCGATTTCCTGACGCGGTACAAGCGCCGCCACCGAGTCGATGACCACCATGTCGATAGCACCCGAACGGATAAGCGCCTCCGCGATTTCCAGCGCTTGCTCACCGGTATCCGGTTGAGAGACCAGCAAGGAATCCACGTCCACGCCGAGCGCTTTGGCATACACGGGATCCAGTGCGTGCTCCACGTCGATATACGCCGCTTCGCCGCCCTGCTTTTGCGCTTGCGCCACCGCGTGCAACGCGAGCGTCGTTTTACCGGATGCCTCCGGCCCGTAGATCTCCACGATACGGCCGCGCGGCAAACCGCCCACGCCGAGCGCCAGATCCAACGTCAGCGAGCCGGTCGGGATAACCTCCACGTTCATGTTGGCATTTTCGCCAAGCCGCATAACGGCGCCCTTTCCGTATGCCTTTTCAATCTGTGACAACGCCGCCTCCAACGCCTTCTGTTTGTTGTCAGTCGGTGCAGCAGATGCCGCCTTTTTCTTGATGTCAGCCATGCTCGTTTCCTCACTTCTCCCCGCGCGGTACGCGGTCATTGTCCTCATTATACCGCATTTGTTTTTAAAAATCAAGAGAAAAACGAACAAATGTTTTTATTTTTTGAGTTTTGGTTTTTATCCGATAAGTTGTTCGCGTAATTGCCGCAGGATGGCGCGCTCACGCCGCGATACCTGTACTTGTGTCATGCCGAGTTTCTCCGCCGTCACCTGCTGTGTCTGTCGCTTGAAATACCGATATTCGATGAGTGAGCGGTCGTGCGGCGGCAGCTCCGAGAGCAGTTGCCGCAGCGCCAGACGGTCGGTGATGCGTTCCTCCGGCGAATCGACCGGAATATCCACCTCATCGCCGTCGCTTTCCTCTCCGCTTCGCGTTAAGGACAATGCCGGAAGCAGGACCCCCAGCGCCTCCGCCACCTGCTCGCGTTCGATGCCGAGCATTTCGGCAAGTTCGGTCACACTCGGCTCTCTGCCTTCGCGCAAACAAAACGCATCCCGCTCGCGCGAGACGCGCATCGCGAGTTCCTTGAGCGTGCGGCTGACCTTGACCGTGCCGCCGTCGCGAAACAATCGACGGATCTCGCCCAATATCACCGGGACGGCGTAGGTGGAAAATTTGAGCCCGCGGCTTTCGTCAAATCCGTCCACCGCCTTGACAAGCCCCATGCTCCCCGCTTGGTACAGATCGTCGTATTCGATGCCGCGCCCCATAAAACGGCGGGCGCAGGTATGTACTAATCCGATGTTACTGCAGATCTTTTCCTCGCGCCCGCTCACGCCAAAGTCGCCTGCCGTTCTTTGACCGCAATGTATTTCTCCATCGTCACCACCGTTCCGCGGCCCTCCTTGGAGGATACCCGCAACCGGTCGGTAAAGCTTTCCATCACCGAAAAACCGAGACCCGAACGGTCGTCGCCGCCGGTGGTGAAGAGCGGCTCCATCGCCTGCTCAATGTCCGCGATCCCGCAGCCGCGGTCGCGGATCTTGATCACCACCCGCCCGTCGGCGAACAGCCGCATCTGAATGGTAATGGTACCGATCGTATCCCGATACGCGTGGACAATACAGTTGGTCACCGCCTCCGATACCGCCGTTCGCAGGTCTGCCAGTTCGTCCACCGCGGGATCCAACTGCGATAAAAAGGATGCCACCGCCGAACGCGCAAATCCTTCGTTCGCGGAGCGGCTGGGGAATGTTAATTTCATTTCGTTCATTGCTTTTTTCATTTCTTATACGCCTCTTTCTTCGTATCTTTGTGTGTCTTTGCCTCCCAAACGGGTAATCGTTCCAGACCCGCCAGCCGCATCACCCGCAGCAGCCGTTCGGATACTCCCACGACCAACAGTCGGCCGCCGCGCGATTGCATCAGCCGATACCGTCCCATGACAAGACCGATCCCTGAACTGTCCATAAATCCGACACCTGAAAAATCCAGCCGCAACACGTTGGCGGAAGATGCCCCCACCGCCGCGTCGATCTGTTCGCGCATCACGCGTGCCGTGTGATGATCGAGTTCTCCCGACAGCCACGCCGTGATCTCGTTTGCCGCCTGTTCTATTCGTACCACCATTTACTCGTCCTCCTTTTTCCTTTTAAGTATAGGAGCTTGTCCGGGAATTTTTGCGGGAATCCCGCCGTCCGAAACTCATATATTTTGTCGCTTTTAGCGTGTTTTTCGTCCTAAATATGGGAATCTTCAAAAAGTTGAACACAATATCTTGTGTTTTCTTGTTGACAAGCTGTGGCAGATATAGTATGATGTGAAGGCACGCGAAAAAATAAGGGAGGCAGACGAATGGTAATTGCAGGACTTCAAAAAATGACGTTGTTGGATTATCCGGGGAAGGTCGCTTGTACCGTCTTTTTGCAGGGCTGTAACTTCCGTTGTCCGTTCTGCCACAATCGCGATCTCCTGGATGCCGCACCCGAAACGATCGGCGTTGCGGAGTTGCTGGATTTTTTGAAAAAGCGGCAGGGACTCTTGGATGCGGTGTGCATCAGCGGCGGCGAACCGACGCTGCAACCGGATTTGGAAGCACTCATCCGCGAGATCAAAGCCCTCGGCTACGCGGTGAAATTGGATACTAACGGCAGCCGTCCCACGGTGCTCAAAGGGTTGGTAAACAACGGCTTGCTCGACTACGTCGCGATGGACGTGAAAAACAGCCCTGCCGAATACGGCACCACCATCGGGCTGCCTTCCGCAAATCTTAATGCCGTTGAAGAAAGTCTTTCGTTTTTGCTCGGCGGTGCAGTGGATTACGAATTGCGCACGACGGTAGCCGACGAACTGCACAGCGAGCAATCGTTTACCGAGTTAGGACAATGGTTACAAGGGCTCTCCCCAAACAAAGCCAAACGTTTCTTGTTGCAGGCATACGTTGACCGCGACAGCGTCTTGTGCGAGGGATTGCACGCGCCGTCAGATGAAAAGCTCGCCGCATTGCGGGAAATTCTCGCCCCCTACGTATTGGAGATTTCCATCCGCGGACGCTCTTAACCACAATATCTTGTGTTTTTGAAAAAATATCACAACAACATATTGACATTCTTCAAAAACTGTGATATAGTGTAAGCACTCGCCCTCTACGGGCCGGTTTATAAAGGTTTATATTAAAAAAGATAACATAAAGAGGAGGATTTGAGTATGTACCAGGTAGTAAAACGCGACGGCGGTACCGTGGAATTTGATATTTCCAAAATCAGCGCCGCCATGACCAAAGCGTTCGACGCATTGGAGAAAAATTATCATCCCACCGTTATCAACATGCTGGCACTGCAGGTAACTTCGGCTTTCGAGCCCAAAATCAAAGACGGTGTCATTTCGGTTGAAGAGATTCAGGACTGTGTCGAGCAGGTGCTGTCCGAGGCGGGTTATTCGGACGTGGCAAAGGCCTATATCCTGTACCGTAAACAGCGCGAGAAGATCCGTAACGTCAACTCGGCATTGCTCAACTATAAGGATCTGGTGGATAACTATCTGCAGATCAACGACTGGCGCGTGAAAGAAAACTCCACCGTTACCTATTCGGTCGGCGGTTTGATCCTTTCCAACTCCGGTGCCATCACCGCCAACTACTGGCTGTCCGAGATCTATGACGATGAGATCGCAGAAGCACACCGCAGCGCGGCTCTGCACCTGCACGATCTTTCCATGCTCACCGGTTACTGCGCCGGCTGGAGCTTAAAGCAGCTCATTCAGGAAGGACTCGGCGGTGTGCCCGGTAAAATCACGTCTGCACCCGCAAGCCACTTGTCGACCCTCTGCAATCAGATGGTAAACTTCCTTGGTATCATGCAGAACGAGTGGGCAGGCGCGCAAGCGTTCTCCTCGTTTGATACCTATTTGGCTCCGTTCGTCAAGGTGGACAACCTGACGCAAAAGGAAGTCAAACAGTGCATCCAATCCTTTGTATACGGCGTCAACACCCCCTCCCGTTGGGGTACGCAGGCCCCGTTCTCCAACATCACGCTCGACTGGACCGTTCCGGCTGACCTTAAGGATCTGCCCGCGATCGTCGGCGGCAAGGAGATGGATTTCACCTACGGCGACTGCAAGAAGGAAATGGATATGGTCAACAAGGCGTTCATCGAGATCATGATCGAGGGCGACGCCAACGGCCGCGGCTTCCAGTATCCGATCCCGACGTATTCCATCACCCGCGATTTCGACTGGAGCGAGACCGAAAACAACAAGCTGTTGTTTGAAATGACCGCAAAATACGGCACTCCCTATTTCTCCAACTACATCAACTCCGACATGGAGCCGTCCGACGTGCGCAGTATGTGCTGCCGTCTGCGTTTGGATCTGCGCGAACTGCGCAAGAAATCCGGCGGTTTCTTCGGTTCCGGCGAATCCACCGGTTCCATCGGTGTTGTTACCATCAACCTGCCCCGCATCGCGTATCTCGCGGCAGACGAAGCAGACTTCTATGCTCGCTTGGATAAGTTGATGGATATCGCTGCCCGTTCGCTCAAGACCAAACGTACCGTCATCACCAAGTTGATGGAGAACGGTCTGTATCCCTACACCAAGCGTTACCTGGGCACCTTTGCCAACCACTTCTCCACCATCGGTCTTATCGGCATGAACGAAGTAGGCCTCAACGCCAAGTGGCTCCGCGCTGACCTGACCAATGAGAAGGTCCAGCAGTTTGCAAAGGAAGTACTGGATCATATGCGCGAGCGCCTCAGCGACTACCAGGAAGAATACGGCGACCTGTACAACCTGGAAGCCACTCCTGCCGAGTCCACCACCTACCGCTTTGCAAAGCACGACAAGGCATCCTTCCCCGACATTATTACTGCCAACGAAAACGGCACACCTTACTACACCAACTCCTCGCACCTGCCGGTTAACTACACCGAGGATATCTTCTCTGCGCTGGATGTGCAGGATGAGCTGCAGACTCGTTACACCTCCGGTACTGTGTTCCACGCTTTCCTGGGCGAGAAGCTGCCGGATTGGAAGGCTGCTGCTGCGCTGGTGCGTAAGATTGCTGAGAACTACAAGCTGCCTTACTACACAATGTCTCCCACATACTCTGTCTGCGCTGAACACGGCTACCTGATCGGTGAGCAGCACAAGTGTCCCATCTGCGGCAAGGAGGCAGAGGTCTACAGCCGTATTACCGGTTACTACCGTCCTGTGAAGAACTGGAACGACGGTAAGAGCCAGGAGTACAAGGACAGAAAGGTCTATAACATCGGAACTTCCGTTCTCAAGCGTGACGGCAGACCTGTCGAAGTTGCCTCTTGCGATGCTCCTGCAAAAGAATCAAAGGTAGAAGACGGTGCATACCTCTTCACAACCGCAACCTGCCCGAACTGCAAGATTGCTTGCGCAACTCTCGATAAAGCAGGATTTAAGTATGAAAAGCTTCTCGCAAACGAGAACAAAGAGCTCGCAGAAGCTCTCGGAATCAAGCAGGCTCCCACACTCGCAATCGTAAAGGGTGGCGAAGTTGAGAAGTTTGCAGGCGTATCCGACATCAAGAAGATGCTCAAAGTCTAAAAGCAATTGAGGTTAATTTATAATGTATGATATTATAATTATCGGCGGTG
>JAZNRA010000087.1:0-3118 GCA_045590415.1 Acutalibacteraceae bacterium
ATATTGTTGTTTCGATATATCCCTGCCGTATATTTGCTTTCAAAGGTGGGTTCGGCACGACACGCGATTTTGCTTTCCAAGCGTCTGTCCAAAGGATGCACCAACAGGTGGGCGTTACTCTATTTGGATTACGCCGGTTGGTCATTCTCCTTTTTGCTGCTTTTCCCCTTCTTTTATGTGTCCCCGCTGTTTCATACCGCACGCGCCGCCACCGTCAAGCGCTTATTTTCGGAGATTTCGCCGCAGATTCATCAACAACTCTTGCAACGCGGGAAAAATCATGGTAGAATAAGGAACGAATTTTAAATCATCTTGGAGGCGCCATGATTACCGTATCGGATTTAGGTATCAATTTCAGCGGACAAAACCTGTTTACACATGTGAATCTTTTATTTACGCCCGGAAACTGCTATGGCGTAATAGGCGCTAACGGTGCCGGAAAATCCACCTTCTTACGCATTTTATCGGGTGATTTAGAGCCGTCCTCCGGCGAAGTTATCATCGATAAGAAAAACCGTATGTCGGTGCTCAAGCAGGACCATTACGCATACGACGAATACACGGTACTGGATACCGTAATTCTTGGCAATCCGCGCCTGTATGAGATCATGCAGCAAAAGGATGCTTTGTATGCCAAAGAAGATTTCAGCGAGGAAGACGGCGTCCTCGCCTCCGAACTGGAAGGCGAATTTGCCGAGCTTAACGGATGGGAAGCAGAAACCGAAGCGGGACAGATCCTGCAAGGTCTTGGCCTTTCCACCGATATTCTCTATCAGCAAATGAGCACTCTGCCGGATAAGGATAAGGTTAAAGTGTTACTGGCTCAAGCGCTGTTCGGCCAGCCCGACATCATCCTGCTTGACGAGCCAACGAACCACCTGGACATTGCCTCCATCGCATGGCTCGAAGAGTTCTTAATGGATTACGTCGGTACGGTCATCGTCGTCTCACACGACCGTCATTTCTTAAATAACGTCTGCACACACATCGTGGACGTCGACTACAACAAGATCAAGATCTACGTCGGCAACTACGATTTCTGGTATGAGTCCAGCCAGTTAATGCAGAAAATCATGAAAGAACAGAACAAAAAAGCGGAAGATAAAATTCGCGAATTACAGAACTTTATCCAACGCTTTTCTGCCAACAAATCCAAATCCAAGCAGGCGACTTCCCGTAAAAAGCTGATCGAAAAACTCAGTGTTGAGGAAATGCCGGCTTCTTCACGGCGCTATCCGTTTGTCGGTTTTACCATGGACCGTGAAGCCGGCAAAGAGATCTTGGCTGTGGAAGATCTTTGCCTGACAACCGACGGTAACGCGGTATTGGATCACGTGTCGTTCCGTGTGAATAAAGGTGATAAAATCGCTTTTGTCGGCGAAAACGAGTTGGCAATTACCGCCCTCTTCCGTATCCTTATGGAAGAGATCACACCGGATTCCGGCAATTTCAAATGGGGCGGCACCACCTCGCAATCCTATTTTCCGAAAGACAACTCCGCCTTTTTTGATGATTGCGATTTAAATCTATTGCAATGGCTGAACCAGTATTCTGCCGATAACACCGAAACGTATTTGCGCGGTTTCCTCGGTAAGATGCTATTCTCCGGCGACGACGTTCAAAAACCGGTCAAGGTCTTGTCCGGTGGTGAGAAAGTGCGGTGCATGCTCTCGCGCATGATGATGTTCGGCGCCAACGTTCTATTGTTAGATCAACCGACTAACCATCTTGACCTGGAATCTATCACGGCAGTCAACGACGGATTGATCGCTTTCCCCGGAAACGTGCTCTTCTCCTCCTATGACCACCAATTCATCGAAACGGTCGCCAACCGCATTATCGAGTTCCGTGAGGACGGTACTATTATTGATAAGATGATGACCTATGACGATTATCTGAATTGGAAAGCTGAAAATCATATCCAGTAAAACGAAGAGCTTGTGCAATATTGCACAAGCTCTTTTAAGCAAAAAACGGACGAGTCGCGGTGACTCGTCCGTTTTTGGTTATCTACCTTATTTCGACATAGCAGCAACTTCAGCAGCAAAGTCGTCTTCTCTCTTCTCAATGCCTTCACCCATGATGTAGTGGATAGCATCTTTGAAGGTGATGGTACCGCCGAGTTTTTTAGCAGCGTCGGCAATGTAGCCGGCAACGTCGCCCTTGAACAGATCCGAGCGAACAAATTCCTGCTGCAGCAAGCAAGACTCTTTATAGAACGCGTTCATCTTACCGGCAGCGATCTTCTCTTTCACAGCATCCGGCTTGGAAGCCATGTTCGGATCGTTGTTCATCAGAGCAATCTGAACCTGCAGTTCTTTGTCAACATCGGCCTGCGGAACCTGCGCTTTGTCCCAGTATTTTGGGCCCATAGCAGCAATCTGCATGGCAACGTTCTTACCAACCTCGGTCACGTCGATGTCACCCTCAACAGCGAGGTTGACGAGCACGCCGTGCGTACCGCCCGCATGGACGTATGCAACGGAGGTGTTCTCGGGGAAACGGTCAAAACGGCGGATCTGCATATTCTCGCCGATAGACATAACCTTTTCCTGCATGATTTCGGTAACCGTCAGGTTGGAGTTCGGATAGGTGCAACCCTTCAGCGCCTCAACATCAGCAGGATTCTGGGTCGCAACGACTTCAGCCAGATTTTTAACGAGATCCGTGAAAGCTTCGGTTTTAGCGGCAAAGTCGGTTTCCGAGTTGACCTCGATCACAACACCGACACCATCCACGACAGTAGCATATGCCACACCCATCGCAGCGACGCGATCAGCTTTCTTAGCGGCTTTCGCCAGACCTTTTTCGCGCAGCCAGTCAACGGCCTTGTCCATGTCACCGTCGGTCTCGGTCAATGCTTTTTTGCAGTCCATCATACCGACGTTGGTCATATCGCGCAATTTCTTAACATCTTGTGCAGTAAAAGCCATAGCTTGTATACCTCCTGTGATTATTCGGCAGCGGGAGCTTCGACAGCTTCCGTGGCAACGTCTTCGGCAGCGGGAGCTTCTTCAGCAGCGCCTTGATCGCCCTGACGGCCCTCGATAATGGCACTTGCCATGGCACCGGCAATCAGCTTAACGGCACGGATAGCATCGTCATTGCCCGGGATCAC
>JAZNRA010000088.1:0-3366 GCA_045590415.1 Acutalibacteraceae bacterium
GAGCACCGTACCGTCGGCCACAGGGACAGGAACCGAGCATGCCTGCGTAAAATCGCCCGCTTTGGCAAACGCAACCGCCGTTCGTACCCATGCACTGTGTGCGGTACTCCCATTGCATTGAATGGCGCATTCCTTAACCACGTCATAGTAGTCGCCAAACAAACGAAACTCTTGTTGCAAATCATCAATCAGCGATACATCACACGCAATACTTTGTTCTTCCGCGCGGTAAAACTCTTCCATTTTTTCAGGATACGTTTTAACACCTATCGCTTTTGCTACTTCCGCAAACGTCATATTGATCCCCCCTTACGGTGCTGCCGTCAACTCCAACGAAGAAACCAACATCGCATCGGCAGAGGCCGTGTACACCATGGTGACACTGTCACCAACTTTGGCAAACGGTAACCGGCTGTTGATGCCCACATCGGCTACATAGACGGCCGTATCGTTTTGCAGCAGAATATAGTAACGGGTCTCTCCGCCGACCACAGCCGAGCGAATATCCGCGATCACGCCGGCAACGGTCTGCTCTTTCACGGCAGATCCGCTCTCGCCACCCAAATCGACCTCATCATTGTTCTTCAGTTCCCCAAAAAAGGCATTCAACGCCTCTTTAACAGAGGTTCCGGTACCGACGATTTGGTATTGCCGCACATCGACAAAGGCATACATTTTCACCAAGCCCGCGCTGTCTTTCAGCGACATGAAATAGGTCGGGCGGTCGTTTACGTTCAACAATAACGGGAAGGTCGCCGTATAGTTTTTCTCCTGCACTTTGCCTTGTGCGGATTCCATAGCAGAATATTCTTCCGCACCCGGGCACTCGTAAAACACCGTTTCTTTCGTGCGCAAATTCACCAAGACGAATCCCACGTTGGACTCGTCGCTGGAAACGCTGGTCATACCGGTATACAGATACACGTCGTCGTTCATTGCCAGATAGTTATAGCCGTCGGTGGGCTGTAATACATCTTTTTGTCCGAACAACGAGTTCCAATAGCCGTTAACGTATTCACCGTTATAGGTAAGCTGCTCAAGGATAATCTCGGAATCGTACGCTTGGTCAATCCATTGCGGCACGTTACCGATCTCATAATAGGTGCATTCACCGTTGACCGCGTTACACAGCACCACGCCGTCAATATCGCGGCCGCTCCAAAAACCGATACGATAGGTAACGGTAGAAGCCACCCAGTACGGTGTGCCGTTTTCATCAATTTCAAAGGAAATGTTATCAAAGATCTTAGTGGGATACTGAAAGCGCAAATGGCGGTTTAAGTCACGCAAAAGATACTCGCTTTCGCTGTATTTGATGCCGTCGGATAAACGTACCAGATCCGTTTCCTGCGTTTCCATGTTCACCGTGATGTAGGCAGGAATGCCTTTTTCTTGATTGTTTAACCACTTAAAGAAATCACCGTAGATCAGCGGGGTAACGCGTGTCGGCGTTCCTTTATAATTGATCTGTGTGTTATACCAGGAATCCACCTCAAATTGCGATACCAGGTCGCTCATTTCACCCAGCTTGCGCAAGGATAATCGTTCCGCTGTATCGCGATCCACGACCGGCACGGCATCCATGTTCAATTTCCCGTTTTCATTGGTAACAACGTTGGTGATCTCTGCCTTAAAATCACCTTCCTCATACGTCAAGAGGTTTCCGTACGCTTTGGCAGAAAACAGTGCCCAACCGGTAACTCCGCCGATGACACTAAACGCAACGATCGCTACCACGCTTATCACGGCAACTTTAAGCGGCAAACTCAACTCTTTAAGGCTAACGCGTCCTTTTTTTGCAACAACACCGCGATTGGAAACGTAAGGCACGATCATTTCAATAATCTTGTGAGCAAAGTTGATAGCCGTGCAAATTGCAATGCAAAGCACTAAAAATGTCCACATATCCGTACTGCGCCAGTTGAGTGGCGGTAACATGATCCAATATAAGACACCGATAACGATAATGGAAACGATACTTTTAATAATGGTAGATAAGCGTATTTTCATCCAAAACCCTTCTTTCAAATGTTAAGCATTATTCATATTATTAGAAAAAACATCCGCCACTTCACTAATCGTGATATAAGCCAACGGATCGATTTCGTGAACGAGATCTCTCATTCGTGTGACTTGATAGCGGTTAACCACAAAGTATACCATTGTCTTGGTTCGGTTGGAATATCCACCTTTGGCTTCCAACTTTGTCATGCCGCTTCCAAACACATCGCTCAATGCGTTACATATCTCATCCGGCATTTCGGTTATGATCATAGCGCATTTTGCTCTGTCCAAACCTTCAACAATAAAGTCTATCGTTTTAAGGGCGGCCGCATACGTCACAATGGAATAGAGCGGGAGGATCCAGCTTTTCAAAACAATCCCGCAAACCACGTAGAGAAGAACGTTATAGACCATCACGAACGTACCGACTGTAATACCAAGTCGTTTTGAGAAAATAACAGCCATAACTTCTATGCCATCCATCGCACCGCCAAAACGAATAGCCAAACCGCTTCCCACACCCGATATCACTCCGCCAAACAAAGCGCATAATAACAGATCAGTACCGGCAAGCGGAGAGGCAATGCTCACGTCAATCGGAAAAATATCGGTGATAAGCCAAGCAAACAGCGAATAAATGGCAACACTGTATATAGCGTAAACCGTAAACAGCCAGCCTTGTTTTTTATAGCCAAACAAAAACAGCGGAACGTTTAACACTAACAAAAAGAGTGATAACGTCAACGTTTCAGGCGTTACCTGATCCAATAACATAGAGGTTCCGGAAATGCCACTGTCATACAATTTAACAGGTGTCAAAAACAGCGTAATACCAAAGGCATTCACAATTCCGGCAAGTGTTAGCATCAATATATTCACAATTCGAATTTTCTTTAAATATTTTATCAACACAAACCCTCTTTTCGATAACCGATCTTTATTTATCATAACACGATTATGCTGAATTTTCCATAAATATTTAAAGATAAAAAGAAAAAAGCACCTAACCTTTCGGTTAAGTGCTTTTCGTGTTGGCGCCTTGCATATTCGTTTTCGTGCGGGATGCGTAGATGGTGTAGGCGGTTTGCGGCTTTTTCAAGGAAGACGATGCCGCAAGGCAAACGCCTTGCAAAGAGGATGACGCCGAAAAAGGCAAAACCGCCACAACAGATACGTGTCACGTACAGGAACGGATATGCGGTATCTTCCCGGGCCGCGCGACCCTTCCCACAAAATAGAGTTTTCGGAAGGAAGGAGATGTGTGCAGGGGGAACCGTCAGGGTTCCCCTCTGCGCGTATAGCGAGTTGCGTTCGCATACGGGCGGCAAATTGCCGCCCCTACAATCCGTCGCGCTTATGCGC
>JAZNRA010000089.1:0-9314 GCA_045590415.1 Acutalibacteraceae bacterium
CCGCAAACTCAATTTTACCAACGAGGGCGGCGTCAATTACCGCTATCGTTACCTCAAAAACATCATGGGCCTGTGGATGTTGCAATCGGTCAAGCGCGAATTGAATAATCAATACGGCTTCGGTGAGATCAGCGATATGGCGCGCGCGGCCAAGATCGATTCGGTCGTGGACGTGGACGATATGCGTTTCCTGGCCCCGAAAAGCATGATCGAGATGGTCAAAACCGTCTGTGCCGAAACCAACCAAGCCGTTCCCGAAACGGTCGGCGAAGTCGCCAAGGTCATTTATTTGAGCTTGTCGGCTTGCTACGGCAAAGCCGTTCGCGGGTTGGAAGAGATCACCGGTCGCACCTATTCCCGCCTGCACATCGTCGGCGGCGGCTGTCAGGACGGCTACTTAAACGAGCTTACCGCCAAAACCACCGGCAAAGCCGTGTATGCCGGCCCCATTGAGGCAACCGCGCTCGGCAACCTGCTCGTACAGATGCTGGCAAACGGCGAGTTCGCCTCCCTCGAGGAAGGCCGCACCGCCATCGCCAATTCCTTTGACGTAAAACCGATATAATCACAAAACACAAAACGGCGCCCGATCAAGTGATCGGGCACCGCTTTGTATTGTCTTAATGCATTCTGAAATCAATTTCGTACGGAATCGGATAAGCTTCCAGTACCTGTTCATCCGTAATGCTCTCTTCGGGAATATTCCCCTCGATCGCCATCTTCTTGCGATACATCATTACCCAAATGTTGGAGATGGCATATTCGCCTTCGCGCACGTCCGCCACAACCAAATCCACGTTGATATACTTCTCCGCCGCTTTGTAATCGTTCATCATTACCAAGCATTGGCCAAGATACATCTTCACACGACCGGTCTGTTTGATCTCCTCGTTGCAATCTTTGCAGAAATCTACAAATTTGCTATATTCGCCTGCACGGATCGCAAGCTCGCCCATACAAATGACAAGCGGTGCGTAATCCGGTTTCAACTGTGCCGCCTCGAACGCTAATTCAAAGGCCTTTTTGTTATCATCAAGCAAATTGGTATGATACAAAGCGAGCGCGATTAAGTTGTAGAACTCTCGACTGTCGGCAACCGATTTTTCAAAGGTTTTCAAGGCTTTATCGTATTCGCCGTTGCAATATTCAATGATACCCAGCGTGTACCAATCAAACGCCGTCTTTTCCGCTTTTGCCTCAATATACGGCACAAACCGTTTGTCTGCCGTAAACGCGGTTTCGATTGTGCCGACAGCCGCCTTACCATCCAACAAATCAAGATAATATGTTTCCTTGTCCCCAACACTTTCTTGAGGGAACTCGCAGAAATCGCACAGCGGCTTGCCATTCAGACGCTCGGCAAGGTAACCCCTACCGGAACCGTACACAACAAGGTTTTCGCTCGATGTTTCCTCAAACCACTCCGCCATATAATCGGGGTTTTCGTGGAACGCATCAATGCGCGCGGCAACCTCGGCATACGTACCCGACACATCGTCAAGCTGCACACCGGTATAGATTTCCTGCCATGCCACTTTTTCGTGAGGGGCAAATTCAAAATGCTCAAACTGCGTCTTGGCAAGACCGGCTTGAATCTCCAAATAATCTCTGCCATCGGTCAGCCAACGGTTCCAGTGCATACCGCCGTTGCGGCTGCCCCACAAGAAGGTCTTGCGACCGATCAGTCTGTCACTGGAGGAATGTAATAATCCGCAGCCATTTTTATCCAGACAAGCGATCCACTTGTTAGCATCTTCCGGAATGTCGTAGAAATAATCGATCGCCGTATCCGCGTGCAACGGATCGCTGACGTCCTTGCCGTCAATGATCGGGAGCGCCTTTTTGGAGATGCGATAACCGCCCTCGCGGTACGAAGTGATATAGGTTTGCGGAGCCGGTACATAGATCCGCGTTCCTTCCTCCTGTGCAGCGGCGATATTCGACCACCAGTACATAAAGGTCGGCTTATCGTACGGGTTTTCAACTTCAATACGAACTACCAGTTTATCCTGTTCCAGCAAAGCGTTGATGCTGTATACCAGCCCGCGTTTCTCCTCGTACTCGTACATTTTGAGGATCTCGTGACCGTTTTTACCGATCACCTTTTTGGTGAACAACGGCTCACAAGTGAGCATCGAATGCCCTTTGATTCCAAGATTCCACTCCGATCCGCCGGCAAACCACGCGTTACGCAACGCCAAGTTGGCAAAGCATAAACAATCGTTCTCGTACACGAGATCGCAGTTCTTTTTCTTGTCGTACAGCGACCATAATCTACCGCCAAGTTCCGGCAGAAAAACCGCTTTCAAATATTCATTTTCCAGAACAGCAGCACGGTATTCCTTGTTGCTAAAATTACGCGAATAACCGTTTTGCATTTTATACGGCAAGATCGAGTTGATCATTCCCACACCGATCTTGCTTTTCTGTTTTTCATCCACACTCTCATCGGGAATGAAAAACGGCGCATTTTGTTTGGGCTGAATATCCGGAATCAAGCTATCCGCACCCAGATCAGCACTTTTCAGTTGAATAGTCTTAAACGTTAACATCATATCACCTTACCCTAATTATTTTCACTTCTGCTTTACATACTTTCCGGCGCGTCAATTTTCAAGAGCGTCAGCACGTTGTGCAACGCAATACGCGTTGCTTCACACAGCGAAAGCCGCGCTTGCTGAAGTTCGACATCCACGCCGCGCACACGGCACGCATTGTAGAATTTATGGAACAACGTCGCCAGTTCCTGCGCATACCGCGTCATACCCGCGGGGTCTTGTTCTTTCGCGCAGGTCACCACCTGCGCCGCGTAACCCGCCAAATGACGGATCAGTTCCCGCTCCTCGGGCTCACCAAGCAAGCACAATACATCTTGTTTAGGTGTTTGCAAGGTTACACCGTCTTCGGCAACCGTGCGGAAAATCGAGCACAGCCGCGCGTGTGCATACTGCACGTAATACACGGGATTGGAAGACGATTGCTCAATAGCCAATCCTAAATCAAAATCCATCTGCGTGGATGCTTCGCGTAGGTTAAAGAAGAACCGCGCCGCATCCACCGGCACCTCATCCAACAGATCGGCAAGCTGAATCGCCTTGCCGGAACGCTTGGACATCCGCACGACTTCGCCGTCGCGCATTAAACGGACAAGCTGCATCAATACGACCTGCAAATTGTCACCCGACAACCCGATCGCGTCCATGGCACCCTTCATACGCGCCACGTGACCGTGGTGATCGGCACCCCATACGTCGATGCAGGTGTCGAAGCCACGCATAAACTTGTTGCGGTGATACGCAATATCCGCCGCAAAATACGTCGGATTACCGTTGGCACGCACCAACACCTCATCCTTGATGCCTTCTTCCACGCCGTCGCGGTTAACGTGCTTTTTGCCTTGATATTTCTCGCCAAACTCGCCCGCTTTGTACCACAACGCGCCGTCCTTTTCGTAGGTCAAGCCACGCTCGGTCAGCAGATCGATCACCTCGCGCACCTCGCCGTCGTTATGCAAGGTGGACTCGGTAAACCAACAATCGTATACGATCCGATATTTTGCCATATCGGCTTTCATTTTCTCAATGTTGAGCGGCAACGCGTAGGCAACCAGCGCCGCACGGCGCTCTTTCTCCTCCGCGTTTACGAACGCGTCGCCGTGAATCTCGGCAAACGCCTTAGCATGCTCGCGAATATCATCACCGTGATAGGCATCCTCCGGCATCGGAACCGCTTCCTCACCACAGTACAATTGCAAATACCGCACTTCCAACGACAGCCCGAATTTATCGATCTGGTTGCCCGCATCGTTGATATAAAATTCGCGCCACACCTCGTAACCGGCGGCATCCAGCACCGCCGCCAGGCAGTCGCCCAAGGCGCCGCCGCGAGCGTTACCCATGTGCATCGGACCGGTTGGGTTAGCAGACACGAATTCCACCATCACCTTTTTGCCCGCACCGTAATCGCTGCGCCCGTAAGCGTCGCCCTGTTCGATCACCTGCGTGACAATATCCGCATAATAACGGGGTGATAAAAAGAAATTTAAAAACCCGGGGCCGGCAACCTCTGCCCGCTCCAAATAGGTATTATCCAATTGCAAATGCGCGGCAATACACTCCGCGATCTGGCGGGGCGCCTTGTGAAACGCGCGTGCCGACACCATTGCGGCGTTCGCCGCGAAATCGCCGTGTGTGCGATCGGCAGGGATCTCCACGACAAATTCGGGCAACTCTTCCTCCGGCAATTCTCCGGCGGCAACGGCCTCACGCACGGCGGCTTGTACGGCCTCGCGTAACTGTTGTTGTGCTTGTTCCATAATGGTCAGCATGGTGACACTTCCTTGACTCGAATTTCAATTTCCTGCTCGGTGTACGCACCGCTCATTTCTAACAAATATACCGCCCGCAGGCGTGCAGTACTTCCCTCATTTGAAAACACCAACTGCCGCGCCTGCGCGTGAAGGGTCAGCAACCCGTACGGTGTTTCATAACGGCAAGCATGCCGTTTTCCTTCTTCCAATACGATCTGTGACGAAATTTCGCCGCGCCTCTCAATGATGGTTTGCCCACTGCGCACCAACACCGTCACAACAGCCCCACCGTCTTGCGGTGACTCCGTATAAGACAACCGCGCGCCATCGCTGAGCAGCTCCAACGTGCCGCACGCCGTCATCGTGGTGGTGTCCGTGTCGCCGTCCATTCGTTGAACAGAGCGCAGAGAAATCGTAACATCCATTTACCCGATACCCTCCACGTTCACTTGACGGACATCCTCACGCACCTCACGTCCTAAAAACATCTCGGCGACACGTGTGAAATTGTACGGTTGGTCACTGACAAAGAATTGACATTTCCCCGCGTCGGTTTCTTCTGAAAGCATCTCGCGCTGCTGCAAAATTGACGCGCATGCCGCAGCGGTCGCGGCACCGGAATTGATCAGTGTGACGTCCTCATCCAAAATACGGGAAAGGATCGGTGCCAGTAACGGGAAATGGGTACAACCCAAAATCAGCGTATCAATCTTTTGTTCCATAAGCGGCTTCAAATATCGCTCGGCAACCGCCTTGGTTGCGGGGTTGTTCTCATCTATCCAACCGCTTTCGACCAAGGTCACCAACACGGGACACGCTTGCGCAAACACCTGTGCATCAGGTCTTGCTTGCTTGATAGCGTTTTCAAAAGAAGCCGAACGCACCGTTACCGCCGTACCGATAACACCAATACGGCCGGTTTTGGTGGCCTCAAGCGCCGCCTCCACCGTCGGCTCAACAACGCCCATCGCCGGCACCGGCAATGCACGGAGCACCTCACCGGCAACGGAACTAACCGTACCGCAAGCGGCAATGATATACTTTACATCTTGCTTGAGCAGTAACCCGCAGTCCTGCATAGCATAACGCTTCACTATCTCGGGACTGCGCGAACCATAGGGAACGCGTCCGGTATCCCCGAAATACACGATATCCTCATGCGGCAGTTGCTCGAGCAACTCTCGTACCACCGTGAGTCCACCCAAGCCGGAATCAAACACGCCGATCGGTCGATTATCCATTACACATTCCCTCCTCTATGCCATATTTACATTACTTTACCACATCTTATGCAGAAATACAACCACCAAAATACAAAAACAAAGCACTGCCTCGAATGAAACAGTGCTTTTGTCTTATGTACGATTATTGTTTCGTCAGGCGCGCGGTGATCGCCAACAGCTGCTCCCACTTGGCTTCCATATCCCGCACCAACTGAATTTGTGTGCGTGCACGCACCAAATTGTGATCGTCACTGCGAGTCTTGAAGTAAATATCACCGTCAAGATAATCCGCCAAAAAGCGTGTAGCAAGTTCCAACGTCATGATCTTGACACTGTGCGGCAACAGTGCGATCTCCGCCGCTGCCATCGAATTGCCCATTGACTCCAAAAATCCTTTGGTGAATTGCTCATACAGCGCAAGATCCAGCGAAACCTTGGAAAGATCACGCTCATCCTCCAGTGCCGTCGAGGCGCCGTACCGCACGGCATCACCGAAATCATACAGTGCCGACCCGGGCATAACCGTATCCAGATCGATCACACAGATCGCTTTATCCGTCTGGTTATCAAACAGAATGTTATTGATCTTGGTATCGTTATGCGTTACACGATACGGGATCTCTCCCGAAGCGAGCTTCTCGACCAACATGCTGCACTCGGCTTCGCGATCCAACAAAAAGCGGATCTCGTCCTCCACCTCGGCACGGCGAGCGGCGATGTCCTTTTCTACCGACTGACGGAAGGTCTCAAACCGCACCGGTGTATTGTGAAAGTTCGGAATGATCTCCGAGAGCGACTGCGCCGGAAAATCCGACAGCCAATCTTGAAATTCACCGAAGGAACGGCCCGCCTCGTAAAACAACTCGGGTTTGATAACTTGATCGTAGGCAACTGCATGGTTAATATACTCATACACACGCCAAAAGTGCTTGTTGCTGGCGGTGTAATAATACGGTTTCCCATCATCCCCTACAAGGAAGGACAACACTCGCCGATTATAAGAACCGTGTGCCGCGAGCAACTTTTTTTTAATATGCTCAGTCACCTTGAGGATGTTATCCATAACCTCCTCGGGCTTTTTAAACACGAAGGTATTGATCTTTTGAAATACGTACTCTTTTTGACTGTTTGCTTCTTGCACAGCCACTAAATAAGTGTGATTAATATTGCCTGAATGGATCTCCTCTGTATGCGCAATCACGCCGGTAATGCCAAAATGATCCGCAATCGCTTGGAAGTCCATGCCATCCCTCTTTTCAAAAGTTCTATACCTACTCAGTATAACAGATTCAAAAAAAAAGTCAACTATTTCGTCTTTTTCGAATAAATATCAACATCTACTCTTTATATCCCAACGTACCGTTGGCAGAAGCGGTAAGGTAGGCGTTGATAAAGCCGTCCAAATCGCCATCCATCACGGCATTGATATTTCCCATTTCATAGCCGGTGCGATGGTCCTTGGCGAGCGTGTACGGCATAAAGACGTACGAACGGATCTGACTGCCCCACGCGATCTGTGCCTGCACGCCCTTGATATCTTCAATGCGGTCCAAATGCTCCTGCTCTTTGATCTTCATCAGCTTGGCTTTGAGCATGTTTAACGCCGTATCGCGGTTTTGGAACTGGCTTCGTTCCGTCTGGCACGCCACCACGATACCGGTCGGGATATGTGTAAGCCGCACTGCCGTGGAGGTTTTATTGATGTGCTGACCGCGCGCGCCGCTGGAGCGGAAAACATCCATCTTGATATCCTCCGGGCGGATCTCAATATCCACACTGTTGTCAAGCTCCGGAACGACTTCTAAAGCCGAAAAGGACGTGTGGCGGCGACCGGCGGCATCAAAAGGAGACACACGCACCAAACGATGCACGCCCGCTTCTCCTTTTAAATAGCCGTATACGTTTTCGCCGTTGACTTGAATGCTGGCGCTTTTGAGGCCCGCTTCATCTCCGTCCTGATAATCGAGTATTTTGTAGGTAAATCCTCGTTTTTCCGCCCATCTGGTATACATACGATAGAGCATTTCCGCCCAATCCTGCGCCTCGGTCCCTCCGGAACCCGCATGGAAAGTCAAAATCGCGTTATGGGAATCGTATTCACCGGTCAGCAAGGTGCTCAGACGCTGTGCTTCTTTTTCCGCTTCCACGTGGTCGACACCGGCGGCACATTCCTCCAACAACGATATATCTTCTTCCTCATCGGCAAGCTCAATGAGCGTCAACGTATCGTGATACTCGGTCACCAAGCGCTCATACCGCTCAATACTGTCTTTGAGATTGGCGGCACGCTGTGTTACGGACTGTGCCTTCTCCATATCATCCCAAAAGCCGGGCTCGGCAGCGCGCATATCCAATTCAGCGAGTTCTTTTTTCATAGCCGCGAGCCCGAGCGACTCGGATAGCTTTTCAATCTCCGGCAAATTGGTTTCTAATCGAAGACGCAGTTCTTCAAATTGCAGCATATAACAGTTCCTTTCTGCAAGTCAGTGCTTCTATTATATGCCACCGACGCGGGAAAGTAAAGAATTTTTTAAAAAAGGGTTGACGGGTGAAGATTTGGTTGTTATAATTATACAGCGTTTTTCCGCCTTGTGGAAAGACACATATCCTTGCCCCTTCCGGAGTGAGGGGGCCATAGACCAAGAGGAGGTGCAACTATGCCCACAGTAAAAGGTTCCTATGAAGCCGTCTTTATTTTCTCCTTAACGTTAGGAGAAGAAGGCGTCCCCGCCATGGTCGAGAAATTCAAGACCTTGATCGAGGAGAATTCGGAGATCGGCGAGATCGACGAATGGGGTAAGCGCCGGCTGGCGTACCCGATCGAAGACGAAACCGAGG
This sequence comes from Acutalibacteraceae bacterium, assembly GCA_045590415.1. Classification (GTDB taxonomy): domain Bacteria; phylum Bacillota; class Clostridia; order Oscillospirales; family Acutalibacteraceae; genus RGIG3009. The sequence goes on from JAZNRA010000089.1 coordinate 8,371, forward strand.
GTCACTACGTGCTGTACAATTTTGTCAGCGGCCCCGAGTTTCCGGCAGAGCTGGAGCGCAAGGCTCAGATCACCGAAGGTGTTCTGCGTTCCATGGTCGTCCGCAAGGATAAGTAAGGAGGGTATTACGTGAATTCTGTATGCCTGTTAGGCCGCCTCACCGCGACCCCCGAACAAAAGACCACCACGAACGGCGTGTCCGTAACCAGCTTCACCGTTGCTGTTGACCGTACCTATCAGCCGAAAGGTGCAGAGCGTCAGACCGATTTTATTAATTGTGTCGCATGGCGCAACACAGCGGAGTTTATCTGCCGCTACTTCCAAAAAGGTCAGCGCATTGCCCTGCAGGGTTCTCTGCAGAGCCGCTCTTATACCGATAAGAACGGCAACAATCGCACCGTGTTTGAAGTAGTTGTCGATAACGCATTCTTTGCCGAATCCAAGAGCGGTGCCACTGCACCCCGTACGGATTCTCAGGTCCCCACCTACAGCGAAGCAGCACCGGCGTTTTCAACCGCCGCAAACGGTGATTTTGAAGAGATCGTCACCGATGATGACCTGCCGTTCTGAGGACCGCGAACAAGTCTGAATTAAAGGAGGAACAACCCATGTCTGATAAAGTGGAAAAGACGGAAAAGTTTGACCGTCCCCGTGGGGGCATGCGCAAGGGCCGCCGCAAGGTGTGTGCGTTCTGCGCAGACCGCGTGGAAAGCATCGACTATAAGGATGTCGCTCGCCTGCGCCGTTACGTGTCCGAGCGTGCGAAGATCCTGCCCCGTCGTGTGACCGGCACCTGTGCCCGTCATCAGAGAGAGTTGACCGTCGCGATCAAACGCGCCCGTCAGATCGCTCTTATGCCCTTCGTAAGCGACTAATTAGCATTCAAAAGTGCCGATGGCTTTTTTGCTTCCGTGCTCTTTTTTTTTCTTTGGTTTTTCCCCCAAA
>JAZNRA010000090.1:0-18703 GCA_045590415.1 Acutalibacteraceae bacterium
GGCGAAGGTCACACCACCTTCACCATCGCCGGCCCCACCGGTGAGGGTATCACCTCGGCACGCAGCTTCACGCGCCAGCGCCGCTGCGTGATGGCGGACAGCTTCCGCATTATCTAAAAAGGAGATTTCACTATGGCATACGATGCATCGTTAGTTACCGAGATCGTCAACCGCGTGATCGCGGAGGTCGGCACTGCACCGAAAGCGGATAATACCGTGCCGGTGGGTGTGTCCAACCGTCACATCCATCTCTCCAAAGAACACGTGGAGATCTTGTTCGGCAAGGGCTATGAGCTGACCCCTCTTAAGGATCTGTCTCAGCCCGGCCAGTACGCCTGCAAAGAAGTGCTCACCATTGTCGGTCCCGCCATGCGCCCCATTGAAAACGTGCGCGTGCTCGGCCCCGTGAGAAAGGCCTCGCAGGTGGAGATCTCCCGCACCGATTCGTTTGTACTGAAAGTCAAACCGCCGGTGCGCGAATCGGGCGATATTGCCGGCTCCGCCCCCGTCACCATCATCGGTCCCAAGGGCGTCGTCACGCTTTCCGAGGGCTGCATCATTGCCAACCGTCACATCCACATGAGTGAGGAAGACGGCGCCGCATTCGGCGTTAAGGACGGCGACTACGTCACCGTGAACGTAAACGGTGAGCGCCGCACCACCTTCTACGACGTGCAGGTGCGTGTCAACAAGGCGTTCCGTTTGGAAATGCACGTCGATACCGACGACGTGAACCCCGCCGGCATCGGTAACGGTTTCAAAGTTGAAGTCGTAAAATAAATCTCTAAAAAAGCACCTGACAGCACGCTGTCAGGTGCTTTTTGGTAGGTTGTTGACTATTTCGAAAAAGCATCTGCTTGATTTTTGCCGGCAAGCCCTTCTCCTTGACTTTTTTTGGAGTTTTTGCTATGCTGACAATGATAAAGGAAGAGGGGTTAACGCTATGACCAACCGTAAACTTTCGAAAACACTGCGCCGCCTGTTGGGCGTGCTTGTGTGCGTTGCGCTGGTATTGCTCACCGTGCCGGCTGTTTCTTTGCCGGTTTCCGCCGCCACCAGCGGCAAAACCGAAGGGGGCACCTGGCGACTTCAAGGTGACACACTCATTTTCAGTGGTAAAGGCAGCATGGCACCGGTTTTGCCCCCCCGACCAGGTACTGACGGCGATCAAATAACAGTGGAGTACGTGGAATGGTGGTCCAATGTTCGCAAGAATTATGAAGAAAACAAACCTTGGGGCAGAAATTTTACAAAGGTAATCATTGAGGAAGGCGTCACGAATATCTGCTCGAGAGCTTTCGCGGAATGTACCAAGTTGACCAGCATCACGATTCCGGATACTGTCACAAGCATTGAGGAACAAGCGTTTTTTAAGTGTAGGGGTCTTACTTCTGCTAATATTGGAAACAGTGTAACCACCATCGGATCGCGCGCTTTTGCCGGTTGCTCCGCTTTGGCTACTTTCTCTCTCCCAAGCAGTGTCAAAAGTATCGGTGGCCAAGCTTTTTATAACTGTAAAAAGCTTACCAGCATTCATATTCCAAGCGGTGTAACAGCTATCAAGTCGGAAACTTTCTATGGCTGCAAAGCCCTTGCAACCATCACCTTGCCCAATAGTACAATAAGCATCGATAGTGGTGCTTTTGACGGTTGCACCAGTTTGACGGCGATGCACCTTCCAAAAACCGTGAAACATATCGGCACAGGCATTTTTTCTTCTTGCATAAACTTAAGCACCTTGATAATAGAAGATGGGAATCCCGTGTACCACAGTAGTGGCAACTGCATTATTCATACCGAAAACACCTTGCTGGTAGCCGGCTGTCAAAACAGCGTTATCCCGAGCGACGAAAGCGTAACCGCAATTGAGAGTTGCGCCTTTTACGGTCAGGAAAATCTTTCCTCCATCACCATTCCGAAAGCTGTGAAATCCATCGGCAACTCTGCTTTTTCAAATACCGGCCTTTCGTCCATTACCCTCTCGACAGGTATAACCAAAATCGGAGAAAACGCTTTTGCCGGTTGCGACGCGCTTACTTCCGTAGTCATACCAAACACCGTAAAGAGTATTGCTTCTGAAGCTTTTTCCGACTGTACGTTTCTCACCTCAATCACAATTCCCGATACCGTAACGAGCATTGGCGAACACGCATTTATTGGTTGTCGTGATATTACGATCCGCGGTAAGTTCGGCTCTTATGCGGAAAGCTACGCCAAGAAAAACGGATTCACCTTCGTGGAAGCCAAATTTGCGGACTATACCTGGGTCTGGTACGTGCTGATTGCGGTAGGCGGCATCGTATTGGTCGCCACCGGCGTGTTTGTGGGGTTGCTCCTCGGTAAGCGTAAAAAGCCTGCGATTGCCACCAAAACCGCACCTGTTACAGAACCAACCGCCGTCGAACCAACCGCTTCGCAAAAATAAGCATAAAAGCACCTGACAGCGCGCTGTCAGGTGCTTTTATTTGGATTATTGACCTTTTTCGAAAAATGAGGTAAAATGTAGTTGTATTTCTGTGCCCATCGGGCGGAAAAGAGGCAAATTATGCTGGTATCTCCTTCGATCCTCACCTGTGACTTTGCGCACATGGAGCGGGAGCTTGATTTTGTCAAACAAACCGGTGCCGATATGGTCCATTTAGACGTCATGGACGGTGTGTTCGTTCCGAACTTAAGCTTCGGTCCGCCGGTCATTGCGCGGCTGCGCCTGATCTCGGACATGTTTTTTGACGTACATCTGATGATGGAATATCCCGACCGTCTGATCGAAGCGTTTGCCAAAGCGGGCGCGGATCTCATCAACTTCCACGTGGAAAGCGCCGCACCGATTGCCGAAACGCTGGATAAGATCCGTGCGCTCGGCAAAAAAGCGGCACTCACCATCAAACCGAAAACCCCCGCAAGTGCGGTGTTCCCGTATCTGGATAAAGTGGATATGATTCTCGTAATGACCGTCGAGCCGGGTTTTGGCGGGCAGTCCTTCATGGCGGATATGATGCCGAAAGTACGCGAGCTGCGCACTGAGATCGATCGTCGCGGCTTATCCGTGCAGCTGCAGGTAGATGGCGGCATCGGCGCCGCTACGGCACCCGTCGCCGCCGAAGCGGGCGCCGATATTGCCGTGGTGGGCAGCGCTCTCTTTAATGCAGACGATGCTAAAGCGTTGGTGGCAGAGATCCATACGCTGCGCACAGGCGCTGCAGTGCATTCCCAACCGTGATCGGTTGACTATGTTCTTCGACGTAGGCGGCGGCAACGTACCCCTCGCCCGTGCAGTGACCGAACTCCTGCAACAAGCGGCGGCAACCGCCCGCTGTGCCGATTCCCATGTATAAGATCAGTACGTACCCCTCCCCCTGTCGATACAACGAAGCGGGCGGAAAGCACTCCTGCTTTTTGGCAGACAACCGTTCTCCAAGCTGCAGCACCGCTTCCGCCGAATCCAGCACGTACACCTGCGGCAAAGCCGCCGTCGGAACGGGACGATCGGGCGCGCTGAACAAAAACAAACAACCGCCCTCGAGCGGCAGGGCTTCTACCAATACACTGCCGTTGCTGTAAAACGGTTGACGCTGTCTGGCAACGCCGAGTAGGCGCCGTATGGCGCGGTTTACCCCGGGTGTACCCGCTTTCATTTCGTCCAACCGCAAACCCCAGCGGCACAGTTCGTCATCGGTCATCCATATTCGTAAATCGCCGCTGCTCAGCGGTTCTATTCTCATCGTAAGCTCCTCCTTTGCAAAGGACCGTATATCATTATCATATTAACGGTACAGGCCCTTTGCAAGAGGTTAAATTTTGGAATTTCTTTGAATCTTCAGAAAGGGTGTGGCAATATGCTTTCTCGACATGGGATTCGGTTGCTCTTCTGCAAAGAGCCCGCTATCTCGCGGCCGACAGCGGAGTTAACACAAATCTCCCAGGTCATCCTCCCCTTTTCCTTTGCCACCGAAGCGGCGGTAGTCCCTGCCGTTTCATTATACGACACCGTCAACAAGGGAACTCCCCTGGCAGTCATTGAGGAAGATCCGCTCGCCACGGTGTGTTCGAGCGTCATGGGTGCCGTCAGCGGTGAACGGGTGATTCAACACCCCTTATACGGCACCCTTAACTGCGCCGTCATTGATTGCGTACCGGAGGTGCCCGCACCCGAAGTACCGGTATTGCTTCCCGAGACCATCACCCCCGAGCTGATCCTCGAAACCGCGGAACGATTAGACGTTATCGACGAATTGGACGGTGTTCCTCTGGTTTTGAAACTGCGTGAATGGCAAGAAACCGGCTGCGACTTTTTGGCAGCTGACGGCATTGAAATCGAGCCCTATGCTTCCAGTGCGTGGGCGGTCCTGCGTGACCACGCCGAGAACGTATTGGAAGGCCTTCGCCTTGCCGCGCTGTGTGTCGGTGCTGAGCGGTATCATATTGCCGTTTGTCTTTCGGGTCAACGGCGGCGTTCAATTGCCTTACGTATCGGCAAAAAGTATCTTTATCAAACGGATTCTTATTACCCGAAAGCCGATCCGGTGCGTTACAGTAAGCATGGCGGTCGCGACACGGTAAAACGCGGCTCACGCGTATATCGCATCGGCGTGCAAGCTTGTCTCGCGCTGTATCGCGCATTATATTTGGGAGAAACACACAACCGTTGCACCATCACAGTCGCGGGGGACGCTGTTCCGCATCCGCAAAACGTTTCCGTTCCCTTTGGCACAACGGTGCAACAGGTGCTCGAGCATTGCGGATTGGTCGAGCCGCCGGATTATCTCGTATTAGGCGAACAAATGACCGGCACGGCAGCTCTTACTTCCGACGTGCCGATCCTGCCGGGTATGACCTGCATTTTGGCCTTTACCGCTAAAGCGATTCGCCCTGTCTTCACGCGCACCTGTATCGGTTGCGGTCGGTGTGTGCAATCCTGCCATGCGGGATTGTTGCCGTTTGAGATCAACCGACGCTATCAAAACATGCATTACGAACGCTTAGCTTCGCTCGCTCCCAACCTGTGCGACGGCTGTAACGCGTGTTCGTATATCTGCCCGTGCGGCATTGATCTTGCCGCTGTTATTGAAGAAGCAAAAACCGCCGGCAACGCCGTTTCCGTCGAATGGGAGGAGGATACCGATGCTTAAAGCAACCGCCGCCCCGCATCTGCGCGAGGCACAACGCCCTGCCTACCAATCCTTCGGCGTACTGCTGTGCCTGGTTCCGCTCACGGCGTTTTCCTGTCTGCATTATGGCGTTCGCCCGCTTTTACTGGTATTGTCCGGTATGGTCAGCGCGGTGTTAACGGAGTTTATCTGTGGCTTATTTCGCCACGGTCGCCCGTCGATGTCGGACGCCACCTCTTTGGTAACCGGCGGTCTGATCGGTGCAATGATCTCACCTCTGGCGCCGTTCTGGGTGCCTGCCATCGGTTCCGCGTTTGCCATCGGCGTTGTAAAAATGCCGTTTGGCGGCACAGGACGTAACATTTTCAATCCCGCGGCGGCAGGTGTCGCGTTTTGCGCCGTCTGTTTCCCGACACGCCTATTCATCTATCCTGATCCGACGCTGATTGATTCTCTTCCGTTGCTCGACACTTCCGCTGTCATCACGGCTGCTTCGCCCACGGCACAGCTCAACAGCGGCGGTACGACCTCGTACGACTGGATATCGTTGCTCAGCGGTGATTTTCCCGGTCCGATCGGATCGACCGGTGTGCTCATTTTGCTGGCTTGCGCTTTGTATCTGTTTGTGCGCCGTTCATCATCGCCGTTCATTTTGATCCCCTATTTAACGGTTTGTGCGCTCTTAGCGGCACTGTTCCCGCGCGCCTCCATTGATGCCGTCACCAGCGTATCCCTGGAGCTTTGCACCGGTCTTCTGTTGTTTTCCGGTGTCTTTCTTCTCTCAGATCCCTGCACCGCTCCGCGCTTTTGGCTGGCGCGTATCTTGTACGGTGTGATCGCGGCAATTTTAACCATGTTGCTCCGCCACTTCGGCCGTTTTGAATGTTGCGAATTCTTTGCGGTTATGCTGGTCAATTCGTTCTCACTCCTGCTGGATCGCGGTTGCTGGCATTTGGTAACGTGGCTGCACCGCCGGAAAGAGGAGGTATCACCGATATGAAACCTGCCGTTCGTACTTTCACATCGATGGTGTGGAATGCCTTTCTTCCGCAAAACGTTGTGCTTGTTCAGGCGCTGGGTCTTTGCCCGATTTTGGCAATGGGCATCAATTTGCGCTACGGTGTCGCTTTATCCGTTTGCACCGTTGTGACGTTGGTGCTCTCCGACCTGTTATTCGCCCTGCTTTCAAAACGTATTGCCACCCGCTTGCAACCGGTGGTGTACGCCCTGCTTTCCTCCCTTTTGCTGTTTGGTGCCTCGGTTGCACTTCGGTTCATTTCCACCGAGATCTATGCGCACTTATACCTGTTCTTGCCGTTGATGGCAGTAAATACCCTATACACCTACCGTTCCGCCATTGCACCGACCGCTATGCGTCCTTCCCTTTCGGTAACGTTGGCAGATTCCGTTGGCTCAGCGCTCGGTTTCAGTTTGGTGTTGTGCGTTGCCTCGGCACTACGCGAAATGGCGATCAACGGAACACTTTGGAGCATCCCGCTCGGATACGAAGCCCGTTTCCCCGAAGCCGCACATCCCTTTATCGGCTTTATCCTGCTCGGCTTTATGGCCGCTACCCTGCAGTGGATCAAACAACTGCTGCACCGTAACGGATCACAGGAGGTGGACGTTTGATGAATACCGTTGTTACGACCATCTTGGTTTTTCTCATCGCCGCCACCATGCAGAATTTGGTGCTCACCGCCGGCTTTGATTCCTCGGTGATGCTCAAAATCAACCGTAATCCGCGCCAGTTATTTCGTTTTAGCGTGCTCGTCCTGTGCTTTTCGGTGATCACGACCGCCGTCTTTTATCCCATCGATCGGCTACTTGCCGCCACGTGGTGGGTGCGGATGTTGCGCCCGATCATTATCGTGTGTATCGTCTGTCTGCTGTATTTGCTTGCCATCGTGATCCTCAGCCGTTTTGAGACGTTGTACCGCCGTGTGCGGCACCTGCTGCCGCTCGCGGTCTTCAACAACCTGGTTGTCGGTGTGGCGTTGTTGCTCAACTTGCAAGTCTCCGTATCCTTTTTCCCCGCTTTGGGGCTCGCTGCCGGTGCTGCGCTCGGCTTCGGCTTTCTGTCCTCAATGACCGCGGAGGCAGCCGAACGTATGGATAACCCCGATATTCCCTCGTCGTTCCGCGGTCTTCCTGCAACGCTCGTGTATCTGGGCTTACTCGCGCTCGCCCTCATGGGCTTTTCACCGGTGTTTCATTTCACTTAAACCGTTTTATTTTCTGTCAACAAGCGCTTTGGGGAAGTTGCTTTGTTGAATTTGTCCATTTTTTGTATTAGGTGATTAGCATGTTCTTTTTTGCTTGACACGCGGATTCTATGGTGATATAACGAGGTTGCAACCATGGGCGAAACAAAGGAAAGGATCCTTACTATGCTTCCATTTGCCGCTTTTTTCGATCTGGACGGCACGCTGGCGATGCACAATCAGCCGCCTGCCGCCGTAGACGTCGAGGCGATGCGCGCGTTCCGCGCGCGCGGCAACTATTTGTTTTTGTGTACCGGCCGCTCCGCCGGCTATCTCTACCCCGCCATTCTGGATATCGGGTTTGACGGCATCATCGCCGGTGCAGGCGCGTACGTGTTACTCGGTGAGGAACTGCTGTATCGCACCGCCGTACCCAATTCGGTATTGCTCCCGATCCAGCGGTTATTTGAGCAATCGAGTGCCACACTCATTATGGAAACCGAACGAAACATGGTGCAGCTTGCCTCCCCCTCGGCTCAAAAATTGGTGGCGACCTATCCCCGTATTTATACCGCCGCCGAGTGGCAAAAGCAATATAGCGAGGAAGTCACTTCAAAGCTCACTGTGTATGGTGATATACCTTCTTCTGTTTTGTCTGCTGTACAAGGAGCACTGGATGTCATTCAGCATCCAACCTATGCGGAGCTTGTTCCGAAGGGCTGTTCAAAATCAAACGGTATCCAAAGAATACTCACCGCATTGAATCTTCCCCGTGAACAAAGCATCGCGTTCGGGGATAGTATGAACGACTACGATATGCTCGAGTACGTCGGTGTCGGTGTCGCTATGGGCAACGCCGATGAGCGCGTGAAAACCATCGCCGACCGCGTCACCGCTCCGTACGACCAAGGCGGTATCGCGCAAGTGTTATGTGAATATCTGGAGGAATTATAAATGAAAAAACCACTCATCGGCATTACCTGCCGTTACAACGAGGAAAACGAAGAAATCAGTTTGATCCCCACCTATATGAACGCTGTTGCCGTGCACGGCGCCGTGCCGATCCTGCTCTATTGCACCGAGGACGAGTCGCTTCTCCGCTCTTGGGTAGACCTGTGTGACGGCTTAATGATCTCGGGCGGACCTGACGTGGATCCGTCGTATTACGGTGAAGAACGGCACGAAAAATGCGGCCCCGCCTGTCCCAGTCGTGATCGCACCGAGAGCCGTCTGTTTGAGATGTTCCGAGAGGCGGGAAAACCGATCCTCGGCATCTGTCGCGGTGCACAATTAGTCAATGCGCTGCTCGGCGGCACGTTGTATCAGGATGTGCCGTCCCAGTACAACGACGGGCTGGTGCACAGCATTCCAAATTTGGTGCCGGCTTGGCATTCCATGAACATCGTACCGGGAACCCGCCTGCACAAAATCTTGGGTGCGGAGGAATGCACCGTCAACAGTTTCCATCATCAAGCTGTTTTGAAGGTGGCACCCGGTATGCGGGTGGCAGCGAACGCCCCGGGCGGGCTGATCGAAGCCATTGAAAGCACCGACGATTCGTGGCTGTTCTGCATACAATGGCATCCCGAGCGCACGTTCCAAGATGACGAGGTCAGCAACAAACTGTTCCGTGCATTCGTTGATGCTTGTCGATAACCGTATATGCAAAGAGGCACACTTCCTTGGGAAGTGTTCCTCTTGTTGTTATGCTTCTGTAATCGTACCGCCGCCGACCACCGTATCACCGTCGTAAAACACGACCGCTTGCCCGACCGTGATCGCGCGTTGCGGATCCGAAAAGGTTACTTTCACCCGTAAAGCACCGTACGGCTCAATTACCGCCTCTGCTTCCCGCTGCGAGTACCGCGTTTTGGCGGTAACCGTCATCGGTACTGTCAGTGTCGGGATCGATATCCAATTGAGGCGATCCGCAACCAACGTGTTTGTGAACAGATCCTCGCTTTTGCCGAGCGTCACCGTGTTGCGAGTAGCATCTTTGCGCACCACAAACCGCGGCTCACCGAATGCCACGCCCAGTCCCTTGCGTTGCCCCACGGTGTATCCGATCATACCGGTGTGACGGCCGATGATTTTTCCGTCCATATCCACAAAATCACCCGGCTCGCGCGGCACACCCATTGTTTGCTCCAAAAACGCCGCGTAATCGCCGTCGGGGATAAAACAAATGTCCTGACTGTCCGGCTTGTGCGCCGATTCCCAGCCCTGCTCTGAAGCAAGCACGCGCAGATCGGCTTTGAAACGGTCACCGAGCGGAAACAACACGTGCGCCAACTGCTCTTGCGTCAGCGAATACAGCACGTAACTTTGATCCTTTGCCGCATCCACCGCTTTTTTTAAGAGCCACCGTCCGTTTTCCGCCTGCTCGATGCGTGCATAGTGACCGGTTGCCACCGCGTCAAAGCCCTCTTCCAACGCACGTTTGAGCAATCTGCCGAATTTTACTTCACGGTTGCACACGATGCATGGATTGGGCGTGGCACCCGCCGCATACGTATCGGCAAAATCGCGAATGACGGTATCGCGAAACCACTGCCGTTCATCCAACACTCGATGTGCGATCCCGAGCCGTTTTGCCGTTAAACGCGCATCCTCCACGTCACGGGAAGAACCGCACGCACTACCCTCGGTGAGCAACAAGGTCACGCCTTCGACCTCGTAGCCCTGCTGTTGAAGAAGCCACACTGCCGCGGAGCTGTCCACACCGCCGCTCATGCCGACCAAAACTTTTTTCACGGTTCTCACCTCTTTTAAGTAGTATCTGCTGGTATTAAATCAAGAACAAATTATAGTAATCCAAATCCTTTTAAATAAAGCAGGTTTTGAATGATCCATTGTCCTTTCCACCAATTCTTGCTTATTGCCCATTCAGCGGGATAATTACCGCCCCAAGTCCAGCCAATATTCCAAGAGCCATCAACAAGTTGCGTTTTCATAATATGCTCACACTCATAATCAGCGATTTCTTTGTTAGCCGGATAATACTCACTCTCTTTTGAGTTAATAAAACAAGATGGTTGACATACATAACCGCTCCATTTTGAAGTGTCGGTAACGATAAGTTTATTTATAGATTGATGCAATTTCTTCTTCAGTTCTTCAAAAGGAATATCGTCTGTTGCATTTCCCTTTTCAAAAAGTTCCGCCATTCGCATATAGCACGCACACGTGTGCATATCTTTTATCTCCTCAGGCGAAAGTGCGGCAATCGCTTCGCTGGCAACACGCACGCCTAACTTGAAAATGTCGCTTTTTTTATCTGCATATCGAACAATAAAACCCGCTATTTGAGCAGTTCCGTTGTAATCGGTATGGCAAGCACTAACGCTCTCTGTATGCCACCAAGGGGCGTGTGGATAATCGTTGTTGCTTGGTACGGTAATATCCCACGTTTTACCGTTAAAACATTCTCCGCTCGCATACCACTTTAAGAGACCTTTAATAACCGGGTGTTGATTATCTTCAAAATCAATTTCCCGTATCATTTCACTTGCCGTATTCGAGTGTAACGGTATAGAATTTGGATTCCAACAGTCTGCTTCAACAGCGTGACCAAAACCGCCGTCTTCGTTTTGATAGTAAGACAACACTTGCATAACCGTTTCTTTACTACCGTTTTCAAAATGATATTGAAAGCGAGCCAAATCCAACGGTCGCGCATTGCGATACATAAAAGCTCTCGCTTTTTCAAAAACCATGTTCATTGGTTATAACTCCTTTTTTCTTGTAACACTATTTCAAATAGTCCTTAATGTCTTTTGTAAATTGATTACCGCAACGAGCAAGTTCGCCTAACACGCGATCAATTCCTTGTTCGCTCTTATACCAATTATCCTTTGTAATGTTATAGCAATGAACAGGGCAAACCTTAATTTTAACATCAGGAAACGCCATTTGGTATAGCATTAAACATCTGCGAGCATGAAATGCTTTGCATACGATCAGCGCCGTTTTGATCTCTATACCCATTTCATCAACGACTTTTTTGGTAAAAAAGGCGTTATCCCTTGTATGCCCTGATCTGTCTTCACCTATGATGGCGGTCGCCGGAACGCCGTTTTTAACAAGCACATCCGTAAAAAATTCAGCGTCCGATTGATAATCGCCATCATATATGTCCACTTTGGAACGAACACCCGGCCATTTGTCGCGCTTTACACTTACACCACCCGACGGAATAAGCCACTTTGCATAACCTTCATTATATAATTTGGCAGCGTATTCCGGTTGCTCCGGATGAGAACCGCCTGGCAAAAAAATAACATCGGCTTTTTGGGGGGCGTCTAAAACAAATATGTAATTCGATATGTCCGTAATAATACGATTCACTATATTTCACCTTGCGCCTTTATTTATCCAACTTACTTTTGGCAGTGTTTAGTGACGCTATCAACAATTTCTTTACCTCAACGCACTTCTCCAAAATATCGTTATTATCATAATAGCCACTTTCGATTAGGAGTTCCAACCAATATTCGCTCTCCGAACATTCTTTGAGAGCGATTTGTAATTTCGCAATAAAATCTGCCGTGCCGTGACCATAAAAAGCCTCACGGATATTGGCACCCACGCTTGTTCCGCTGCGGATAAGTTGATTTGTAAGCACACTTTCTTTTTTAGTCTGTTTGACATAGTTGCAGACCTTGATTATTTGCAAAGCAAATTTTTTGGATTTTATGATTAACAGACTGTCAGCCATAACATTACCACCTTCTCTGTAAGCATTATATCACTACAAAATAAAAAGAGCAAGGCGAAGCCTTGCGTTTATAATTTGTGGCGAAGCCACACCTTACCTATTACCTATTACCTCTTACTTATTACTTTCCAAAAATCCCGAAACGAGTTTTGTTTTGAAGTAAGAGTGAAGAAGTAAAAAGTAAAAAGTAAAAATCCCGACCGCTTACGCAATCGGGATTTTTGGAGCTACCGATCCGATTCGAACGGACGACCTGCTCATTACGAGTGAGCTGCTCTACCTGCTGAGCCACGGTAGCATATCGACAGCCCTTGTATTATAACAAACAACGCCCGCTCCGTCAAGAGATTTTTCGAAGTTTTCTCTTTTCGCTTGTATCCCCCTTTATTTTGTGGTATGATACCAGTATCTAATGTCAAACGAGGTGTTCCGTTATGGGATTTTTGAAAACCCTGTTCGGTGATTATAGCAAACGCGAGCTCAAACGCGTACAGCCGTTGTGCGATCGCGTGCTGGCACTTGAAGAAACCTACCGCGCCATGGACGAGCTAACGCTGAAAAGCCAAACCGAGATATTGCGCGACCGTTTAGCGTCGGGTGAAAGCACGGACGATATTCTGCCCGAGGCCTTTGCCACCTGCCGTGAAGCGTGTGACCGCGTGCTCGGTATGCGTCCCTTCCCCGTGCAGATCATCGGTGGCATTATCCTGCATCAAGGCCGTATTGCGGAAATGAAGACCGGTGAAGGTAAAACGTTGGTTGCCACCCTTCCCGCCTATCTTAACGCCCTAACGGGTAAAGGCGTGCACATTGTCACGGTCAACGATTACCTTGCCCGCCGGGATAGTGAATGGATGGGAAAGGTCTATCGCTATTTGGGACTTACCGTTGGTCTGATCGTGCACGATCTCGACAACGATGCCCGCCGTGCGGCGTATGCTGCCGATATCACCTACGGCACGAATAACGAGCTCGGGTTCGACTACCTGCGCGATAATATGGTGATCTACAAAGAACGCAAGGTACAGCGCGGGCATCATTACGCCATCGTCGACGAGGTCGACTCGATCTTGGTGGACGAGGCGCGCACCCCCCTTATCATCTCCGGTCAGGGCGATAAATCCACCGACATGTACAACCAGGCGGATAAATTCGCCCGCACCCTGCGCGCGTTCAAGACCAAGGAAATGGATACGAAAGCGGAACAGGATACCGTCGACGGCGACTATATCGTGGACGAAAAAGCCCGTACCGCCACCTTAACGCAAAACGGTGTAAAAAAGGCGGAGCAGTATTTCCACGTTGAAAACCTAATGGATCCCGACAACGTCACTCTGCTGCACCACATCAATCAGGCCATCAAAGCGCGCGGCGTCATGTCCCGCGATATTGACTACGTCGTGAAAGACGGTCAGGTTATCATCGTCGACGAATTCACCGGTCGTTTGATGTTCGGCAGGCGCTACAACGAAGGCCTGCACCAAGCGATCGAAGCCAAGGAAAACGTAAAAGTCGAGCGCGAAAGCAAAACGCTCGCCACCATCACGTTCCAGAATTATTTCCGTCTGTACAGTAAATTGTCCGGTATGACCGGTACGGCGATGACCGAAGAAACCGAATTTCAGCAGATCTATCACCTCGACGTGGTGGAGATCCCCACCAACAAGCCGATGGTGCGTAACGATTTGCCGGACGTGGTATACAAGACCGAAAACGGCAAGTTCAACGCCGTTATCGAACAAATCATTCGGTGCCACGAGCAAAACCAACCGGTACTGGTCGGTACCATTTCGATCGAAAAGTCCGAAAAGCTCTCCAAGATGCTCAAAAACCGCGGTGTCCCGCACGAAGTGCTCAACGCAAAGCATCACGAAAAGGAAGCCGAGATCGTTGCCCAGGCGGGCAAACGCGGCGCTGTGACCATCGCCACCAACATGGCGGGCCGCGGTACGGATATTCGGCTGGGCGGTAACGCGGAATTTTTGGCAAAAGCCGAAATGCGCCGCATGGGTATTCCGGAACAATTGATCGTGGAGTCCACCGCGTTCGGCGAAACCGACGACGCGGAGATCTTATCTGCACGCGAAACGTTCCAACAACTGGAACAAAAATACCGCGAGGAGATCCGTCCCGAAGAGGAAGCGGTCAAGGCGGCGGGCGGCTTATATATCATCGGTACCGAGCGTCACGAGTCCCGCCGTATCGATAATCAGCTGCGCGGACGTGCCGGCCGTCAGGGCGACCCCGGTACCACCCGTTTCTATCTGTCGCTCGAAGACGATCTCATGCGTCTGTTCGGCGGCGAGCGGATGAACACCATTATGGAAATGCTCGGCGTGGATGAAACGATGCCGATCGAAAACCGGATGCTCTCCAACGCCATTGAAAGCGCGCAAAGCCGCGTGGAGGAGCGCAACTTCGGTATCCGCCGCAACGTGCTGCAATACGACGACGTGATGAACCGTCAGCGCGAACTCATTTACGATCAGCGCAACAAGGTACTGGACGGCGAAAACGTCCGTCAGTCCATTATGGGCATGATCCGCGAATCCATTGAAGCAACCGTCAATCGCTACACCGTCAGCGATACGGATCGCGATGAATGGAACATCGACGGTCTGCGTGAGTATTATACCGGATGGCTGCTCCAACCGACCGGCCTGCACTTTACCGCGCAGGAACTTGAAGATCTGGAACGCGCCGATCTGACCGAAAAAATCATTGAATGCGCTGAAACGGTTTATGAAAACAAGGAAGCCGAGTACGGCGATACGCTGATGCGTGAACTGGAACGCGTCGTGCTTCTCAAAACCGTTGACCGCTATTGGATGGATCATATCGATAACATGGATGAACTGCGCAAGGGTATCCATCTGCGCGCTTACGGTCAGCACGATCCCGTTGTGTTGTACCGCAAAGAGGGCTTCGATATGTTCGACGGCATGATCGCCGCCATTCGTGAGGATACCGCCCGTCTGATGCTCACGGCACAGATCCGCCGCGAGGAAGGCCCGAAACGTGAGGAGGTCGCCAAACCCGTTGCCACCTCCGCCGACGGTACCGATGCCCCGCGTACCGTGCGCAAAACGCAGGCGGAAAAAGTCGGGCGCAATGACCCCTGCCCCTGCGGAAGCGGCAAGAAGTACAAAAAATGCTGCGGCGCAGGCAGCACAGACGAGTAAGAAAGAAGGCTGTTTTTCGTGAAATTAGGTATCGTCGGGTTGCCGAACGTCGGCAAATCCACGTTGTTTAACGCCATTACCAATGCGGGTGCGCAAAGCGCCAATTTCCCGTTCTGCACCATTGACCCCAACGTGGGCGTGGTCGCCGTACCGGACAAACGCTTGAATGCCTTGTGTGAGATGTACACCGAGGGCAGTAAAGTGCCGCCCATCGTCCCCGCTGTCATTGAATTTGTCGATATTGCGGGGCTCGTCAAGGGTGCCAGCAAGGGCGAAGGCCTCGGCAATAAGTTTCTCGCCAACATCCGCGAATGTGATGCGATCGTGCACGTGGTGCGTTGCTTTGAAAACGATGACATCATCCACGTCGAGGGCAGCATTGATCCGCTGCGCGACATTGAAACCATCGATCTGGAACTCATTTTTTCGGATATAGAAATGGTAGAGCGCCGCATCGCCCGCGTCACAAAGGATTTAAAGGGCGATAAGAGCTTGCAAAAAGAACTGGATTTCTTAAAACGTCTGCAAGCGTTACTCGAAAGCGGCAAGCCCGCCCGTGCCCTTGATTGCAACGAAGACGAGGTTGCGATGATGGGCAATATGGCTTTGCTCACCTCAAAGCCCATTATCTACGCGGCGAATTTGAGCGAAAGTGATTTCTCCGGCGGTGAGCCGAAAAACAACCCGCACTATCAACAGGTGGAAGCACTGGCGGCGGAGCAAGGTGCCGAGGTGTTACCCATCTGTGCACAGATGGAAGCCGATATCGTGGACATGGACGAGGAAGAAAAGCTGATGTTCCTCTCGGAACTCGGATTGGAGCATTCCGGTCTTGACCGCCTCATCCAAAAGAGCTATCATTTGCTCGGGCTCATCTCGTTCCTCACCGCAGGCGAAAAGGAGGTCCGCGCATGGACGATCCGCGACGGATGGAAAGCTCCGCAAGCAGCAGGCCGCATCCACACCGATTTTGAACGCGGTTTCATCCGCGCACAGGTCATCGCCTTTGACGATTTGATAGCGTGCGGCTCCCTCGCCAACGCCCGAAGCAAAGGCGCCCTGCGCACCGAGGGTAAAGAGTATGTCATGAAAGACGGCGACGTCGTCGAATTTTTGTTTAATGTATAAAAAGGCGCCTACCTTGCGGTAGGCGCTTTATTTTCGTATTACAGATCCAATTTCAAATCGTTTTCTTTGATCCAACCGATCTTGCGAAGCGGCAAGCTCAAAGCCCACGTCAGTACCGCTGGCAACACGACAGCGATCAGCACCAAACCGATCCAATCCCTTGCCGTTATCGCGACTTTCGCACCGCTCGCCACGTCGTTCATCCAACCGGTGATCACACCGATCGGACCAACCAGACCACAAGTACCCATACCGGATGACACCGCAGCGCCGTTCATTTCGAGTTTGAAAAGGCATGTAGCAACGGGACCCGTAATCGCAGAAGCAACCGTCGGTGCGATCCAGATGCGCGAATTGCGCACAATGTTGCCCATCTGCAGCATACTGGTGCCAAGGCCTTGCGCCACCAGACCGCCGACTTTGTTTTCACGGTAGCTCATCACCGCGAAACCGACCATCTGTGCACAACAACCGGCAACCGCCGCACCGCCTGCTAAACCCGTGAGTCCCAGTGCTGCACAAATGGCAGCACTGCTGATCGGTAACGTGAGTGCCACGCCGATGACCACGGAGATGATAATCCCCATAAAGAACGGTTGCAGCTCGGTTGCGAGCATGATAAGCTTGCCGACCCAGCTTGCCGCCGTGCCGATCGGTGCCGCGATCAATGCCGCTATACCGATACCGCCGAGCACCGTCACGATCGGAGTCACCAAAATGTCGATCTTGGTTTCCTTGCTGACGATCTTACCAAGCTCCGCCGCCACAATGGCAACAAAGAACACCGCCAACGGGCCACCCGCTCCACCGAGCGTGTTGGTGGCAAAGCCAACGGGGATCAACGAAAACAAAACAAGGGGCGGCGCATTGAGTGCGCGACCGATCGCGACCGCCATGCCGGGGCCTACCATCAACGAGCATAACCCGCCGATCGTTTTGGGATCACCGCCAACCGTCACAATAGCTTCTTTCAGAAATCCGATGCCGAGTTGCGTACCCAGTGTGTCTAAAATCGTCCCGACCAAAAGCGTACAGAACAATCCCTGCGCCATGGCGCTCATCGCATCAATGAAATACCGCTTACCGGAAAACACAACGTCCTTGCGCGATAAAAAAGCAGATACTTTCTTAAAAAGGCTCATAATATCGTCCCCTTTTTAAAGGTTTTCCCTATTTTATAACTTTCTCTTCTAATATGCAACCCCTTATGTGCAAAAACTCGCCACCCCGTCACTTGACACTTCCGCTCCCCGTATAGTATAATGCCAACAGGAATTCACATAACAAAATAATTTGCTTTATATCCGGGTGTGGCGCAGCTGGGAGCGCGGGTGGTTTGGGAGCGTGCCTAGCGGTTATAACCGAGATTTTACAAAAGTCCCGAAAAACCTTTAACGGTGCGGACTTTCGGGTTGTTTTGAAAACTCAAAAAAGCGTGGTTTTTGAGTTTGACCACAGTTTGTCCCACTTCTACGCAAAAAAAGAAAAATCGAATAAAAATCGGGGTGTGGCGCAGTTGGGAGCGCGCGACATTTGGGATGTTGAGGCCGCAGGTTCGAACCCTGTCACTCCGACCAAACTTCCGGAAAATCATTTCCGGAAGTTTTATTATATTGGGTGTATTAATTAGATGAAGAATGATCTTTTCAATTATTGTACTTCTTATTCACGGAGGATTTGTTATAATGCGATTAGATAAATACCTAAGCGGTAAAGCGCTAGATACTTACAAACAAAAGCGAGAAAAATGGATCTTAAGTGCAATTGTAACAACATTTTTTCCCTTTATTGTCGCCCTAATGCTTGAATTAATATACGGAACCTTTGATATTTTTGAAGTTTTTAAAAATGGAGATATACTAATTCTTTTTTACTCGCTTACTATAGCAATCTTGTTTGATTTATGGAATGTAAAAAGAAATAATCCACAAAAAGATATGATGTTACAGCGAAGTTTCTGCTTGCTATTGCTAGTGTTATTTTCGCAAATGTGCTTATATGGAGCTTTAAAAACAAACAGTATGGATAGTGTTGTGCTTATTATCTTTACAAATCTGGTTATAATAGGTGCTTCATATTTTGCTTGCAACTTTGTTTTATTGCACATGTTTTTATATACTATGACAAAGGAGGACGAGTAAATGGGAATGGTAGAAATTTTAATAACTTCAATCTCGGTTGTAAGTGCAATTGTCTCGTTCATATTTAGCATCATAGAATTTAAAAAAACAAAAAATAATCTTAGTATCAAAATTAATAATTTGAACAAGGATATTGAAATAAGGAATTTTCAAATTTCCAAAATGATTGAATTATCAGAAAAAATGGAAGATAATAACATTAATAAGTTGCAACGTATATCAG
>JAZNRA010000091.1:0-9866 GCA_045590415.1 Acutalibacteraceae bacterium
TAGGGGGTCTGTTTTTTCTATTGTCCGTTTTTACTGGACTTGTGCAGAGGTAAGTCGGCCTGCTTTTCTGTTATTCTTTATGCGGAGTACTCGCGCGCTCCGGCAAATCGGAGAATGTCTTGATGTATTTGGTGGGAGGACTGCCGGTGTACTTTTTAATCAGCTTGCTGAAATAGTACACGTCGGGGAAACCCACCATCGCCCCCACCTCAGACACGGAAAAAAGCCGTGTTTTAAGGAGCTTCAGCGCCCAGTTGATCCGCAGATCGGTCAAATATTCCATTGGCGATTTATTCAACTGCTCTTTGAAAATGCGCCGAAAATGCGTAACGCTGAGCCCGCAGATCTCGGCTAATTTTTCATTGGTGATCGTATCGTCATAATGCCGATGGATGTAGGTGAGAACCGGATACAACCTGCCGTAAAAACGGAAACTGGACGCGTTACCGTATTCCTCCATAATGTCGATCAACACTTTCTCGATCGCAATGCGGGCTTTCGGCAGATACCACGGCGAGCGTTCTTCCCAGATCTTGAGGATCTCTTCAAACTGCTGACAAATATACGGCTGATTGGAAAGATCAATGTGCTCGGGGAAGTCCAATTTCTCGTAAGCTTGGGAGGGGTGTAACGAAAGCCCCGTCGTGATATACGTAAACCCTTCGGTTTTGGCTTTAACGGTGTACTGCTGATCCTTCATCAGGAAAATCAGCGTGTGCTTCGAAAGCGGAACGGGCTGTTTATCGCGGTTGATATAGACGCCCTCGCCGTCCGTTACGTACAGATATCCGTCCGACAGCCGTCCGGGGCACACGTATTTGAAGTCCTTGCTTTCTACCTTTTTTACAATGGTGGTGATTGATCCCACCCGTATATCGTTATAAACTTCCATAGCCATCACTTTTTAATATAGCCGAGTGTGCGGTGGAAATTATTGCCCTTAAGCATATATTTCTTAGCGTTCTCAGCAAGCAGCGAGGTGGCAGGCAGGTCTTTGAGTTGATACCGCTTCTTATCCCAGCCAAACACGTAACGGACGATATCGTTCGCCTTTACGGCAGACGTCCTTTGAAACAGATCGCCGAACCGGACGATATTGCTGTCAAGCGGCAGCACCTCTTTGAGCGACTCGTCCAGCAACCACGAATCGCACGCGAAATAACGGTACTCGTAATCGGGGAAATATTTGGCAAAGAACTCGCGCGCCATATCAAGCGATTTTACGCAATCCTCCGTTTTCAAAGGACCGCATGCGGGAATATGCACGCCGATGATCGGATCCCCTTTCTTAACGCCGAGTGCCGGCACGTCGTCAGGTGCTTTGTCGAAGGCATACTGCAATCTGCCGAGCTTAAACAACCGCGCGGTCATGTGCCATTTCAGCCACGGTAACTCACCCAGGTACAGCGATCCCTTGATACCGCTCCAGATATTGCACCAGATCGACAGATCCGACAGCGTATCCAGCAGGATCTCCTCGCTGATACCGAGCTTCTCGTAGGTCTTGCTCAACTCCTCGCACATAAAGAGCATGTTGAGGAGATTTTTCTTGCCGTCCTCGCAGCTCGCGTCGTAGAACTTCATCGTCATATAATCCGAAACCGGAATGGTGTCGACAGCTTTATTGAATTCCTCGTCAAAATCCTTTTCAAAACCAATCTTATCGTACCATTTTCTGATGATCGTCTTGACCTCAGGATTCTCAAACGTCAGCGGTTTTTCCTCGCTCACGATCGGGCTGGAAACCGTGATCTCCTCTTTGCTAAGTCCTAAGAAACGGAGCAGATTTTTGTGATACATTTTTTCAAAGCATTCTTTGCTGACACCGAGATCCAACAAAATGGAACGGTCGAGATCCAGCACGTCTTTGGTATGCGCCGGCTTGTAGGTATTGACTGTCATATCGGTGCCGAACAGAATATTGTTCGATACGTCGTAACCGATCGTATAGATTTTTTCCAATAACTCGCGGCGGTAAATGTCAGGAGTACCGGGCGTTAGATCAAAATACATCTCGGCGGGCTTGCGATGCTTGTGCGAATGTAAGAACTTACCGTACATGGCAATGCACTCGTCCACCCACGGCCACGAACAATGGCCCATCGAAAAACGAAGCCCCTCAATACCGATCAGCGCCTCAAAGTTGATGGGCCGGTTATACCAAGAGGAAACACCGCCGTCCCACAGAATACCGGTGTGGAAAAACACCGGCATATCGTATTTGGCAAATTCGCGCAACAACGCCATCGGTTGTTCTTCGTAGATGTAGTAACTGTCGCAGATCATCTTGAATCCGAGAATGCCGGCTTCTTTGCAGATGCGTACCTTTTCAATCGCGTTTTCCTCGTACGGATGAATATACATAACCGGAAACAAACGTCCTTCGTATCCCTTTGTCCACTTGGCAAGAGTTTCCAAACGCTCCTCAAATGAGGCGTCGGTGGGGTAGGAGTTGCGCCCCTCTCGTACAAGAGCGGGGCGGGGAGAGAAGACGCACGCACCATACAGACCCGCTTTCTCCAATTGCTTTAAGAATCCTTCCGGATCTGCCTCTCCACTGAGGGAATGAAGGTGCATATCGAAAATTTTCATATTACATTCCTCTTTTCGGAAAAATTAAGGTGACACGATTCACTCTAACTTGCCGCAAAGTGGCTGATTTCGGGTCTTTTCACCCCATTCGATCTCGCAAGGCGTTGTCCGTATTCGCGAGCATTTTAACGAAGGATGAGCGAAAAGGGGACTTTTTAAAACACGGTCCGAGTGGGTTGCGTCGCCTTACGCACTTACATGGTAATGCACCGCGGACAAAAAGTCAATATCCTTTGCAGAATTTGTCCAACAAAAAAACGGGGTCTTGCGAAGAACTGCAAGACCCCGTTTTCGGAAAATTTTATTTATCAATGGTCACGCGAACACGGCAGAAATTATCCGTCTCATAGTCGCCGAAGTTACCGGGCAGACGCAGGAAACCGGGCTTGTGGGTGAAATACACGTAGAAATCGTGACCAACGGTGCTGGAATCATCGGATGCCTCGTCGTCGTTGCCGACGATCGTGGAATAGAAATACAAACCGACGTTCGTGGTAGACAACACCACGTGTTCGTCCCAATTCACGCAGTCGTCAGACATAAACATAATGACCTGTCTGGCGCTCTGAATAGTCAGAATGTACTTATCCAGCGCAGAGCAATACGCGGCATTGCCGTGGCAGTCGTACTTAAAGCCAACCTCCTCGTTGTAGACGATATCCTCGCAATCCTCGGGAATGATGCGCGGCGCGGTGCCGTGCATCGGATCGGTATCCCACACGCCGTTACCGCTGTACTTCTTCATCAGCGCAGCCGGATTTTCTTCACGGCGGACCATCTCGATCGATTCTTTCATCGGTATACGTGCAACCGAAGTATAGCGCTCAGCAGCAGCATTCCACTCGTTGTAGATGAGATAGAAGTAACCGTCCTTGCCTGCCAAGTATGGTACGCCACAGATGTTCGGCCATACACCGTTCGCACGGTTCTTGCTGATGAAGTTACGGCAGGTACCGATCATGTCACCAAGGTATTTCCAATGCTGACCGCCGTCGCGGGAAATACTGAAACCGATATGATAGTTCTGGGGATAATCGAAATCCACCTTGCTCAGATCCTCGCGATGCGTAAACCCGATCAGCACGCCGTCCTCGCATTTGTAAGCGCTTTGCACCCACAAGCCGCAGGGCCATTCCTCTTTGAAATGGTTGTAATCCCACTCAAACGGCTCAAGCTCCTCCGCAAAGGGATCGTCTGCGGGTCCGCGGAAATGACGGTAGTAGGGCAGACCGCCGAGGTCGGTGGTCAAAAAGTCGATCTTTCCGTCCGGACGGCGCAGCGTACAACAGCTGCCGTCCACGGTATAGGTCAACTGGTCATCGGTATACACGACCTCTGTCTCGGAAACGTGAATTTTGTCTTTCAACATGTCAATATCCCCCTTAATATTGCAATAAAGCATGAGAAACGTCGGATGCGTTTCGCCTTTGTTATAGCATTGCCAACGCCTGTTGTCAAGCAAATCAAGGCAGTTAGTCATCCAACACAAAAAATGGACAGATTACACAAAGAAAAACGCGTTCACCAAACGGAACGGCGCGTTTTGTTGAAAAATCGCACTTTTCGCAATTGAACAACATATTACAAACGAAGAGCAACATCTTATCTTGCCAAACGCTCCTTTTTCTGTTATACTGACTATAATTACAAGCCCACTCTGTCAACGGCGCGTTTGGGGAACGTGTCGGATGGCAGATTCAACTCTTAAGTTTCAGGAGGAAAAATAACATGACTATGCGTAAGGTTTTAGCACTCAGTTGTGTGTTGGCCACGTTATTCTTGTCTGCGTGTTCGCCGAGCAAACCGCAGACGGAGGCGACCACGACAACGGAATCGAATATGCCGACAACCACAGTGACGGATGATTCCGCGTGGGATGATACGGAATGGGACGACGATTTCGATTACGAGGATGATTACTTCGACGAAGACGACTACTACGACGAAGATGATGACTACGACTATGATGAAGATGAAGACGACGACAGTCCCTCGGGTCCGGAATATGTCGAGATCCTTCCGGAGGGCAATCCCGCTCAGCTGCTCCATCCCCATAAGGGCGGCGCGGATGAAGAGGCGGAAGCTCTCAGACAACAGATCTTGAACAGCGAAACGCCGGATTACAACATCACCGGTACTACGTATTACGTTTCCCCCGACGGTGATGACTTCAACGACGGTTTGACCCCTGAAACCGCGTGGAAGACCTGCGATAACATCACCATCAACAGCTATCTGTTCGAACCGGGCGACGCCGTTTTGTTTGAGCGTGGCGGCATTTACCGCCGCACCTCGCCGATCATGGTTAAGAGCGGCATGATTTACGGTGCATACGGTGAGGGCTACAAACCCCTCATCTACGGCTCTGCCACCAACTATGCGTGGGGCGCCGACTGGGAACCCAGCCGCAGACAGTACGTGTGGAAGATCACCACGTATACCCGTGAGGCGGGCATCATGGTCTTCAACAACGGTGAGGAAGTCGGCATGCCGCACTACTACGGTGTGAATGAACTGCAGGAGAACGGTGACTTCTATCACAATGTGGATGAAGGTACTTTGTACTTATATTTGGATAAGGGTTATCCGAACGTGGTATATAACTCCATCGAGATCGGTACCAGAGAAAACATCTTCACCGTTCCGGAAGAAACCAGCGACGTTCTCTTTGATAACCTCGCGCTGAGATATGCCGGCTTGTTCACCTTTGACGTTAAGGAGTTCACCGAGAATCTCCATTTCTCCAACTTGGAGATCGGTTGGGTCGGCGGCTGCCGTTACTCCAACAGCAGCGTCGGTCTCGGCAACGGCATCCAGTGGTGGCAGGATACCACCAACACCTCCATCGTGAACAGTTGGATCTATCAGGTGTACGATGCGGGCATCTCTCCGCAGGGCATTAACGATCCTCATACCTATAAAGATGTTGTCTTCCGCGGCAACCTCATCGAGTTCTGTAACTATTCCATTGAGGTCTTTGACCGTAGAAAAGAATCCGTTTGGGACGGTCTTGTCATTGAAGACAATATCATGCGTTTCGCCGGCTACGGCTTCCTGCTCGCAAATGAGCGTCCGGATAAGAGCCCGGCGGTTGGACACTACGTTGGTTGGACGTGGAACTATGACGAACTCCCCGGCAAGGGCATTACGATCAAGAACAATATTTTTGACTGTTCCGCAGAAAACCTGGTCTACTGGCCCGGTAAGACCTATACCAAGGGTCTTACCATTTCCGGTAACAGCTTCTATCAAAAGGCAAACAAATCGGGTAGAGCGATTCACTTCGGTACTGCTCCTGCCGGTCTGGCTACCAATCAGGCGGAACTGGAAGCAGCAGTAAAACTGTTTGATCCCAATCCGAAAGTAGTCAAGTGGGTCTCTTGAGCAGACAACGGCAACGCATTCGGAAAGTAGTCACGGTCGGCGGGCGCGCCTGTCAATCGGTGACCGACTAATTTAGGAGGAAAATAATATGAGTAACCTGAAACGCTTTCTCTCGAAAGCAACGGCTCTGTCCAGATCAACGCTCAGCGTTGTTCTCGTACTCTGCCTGCTCATGCTCATGATCCCGACCGCGCTGCTCGTAGCAGCCGATCAACCTTGGGATGGCATGACCAAAACGCCCTATTCGGGCACCGGTTCCGTTGACGATCCGTTCGTGATCGAAAACGGTGAGCATCTGGCATATATGGCCGAACGAGTCAACGGAGGTAACGATACGAATAAACATTTCGTCTTGGCTGCCGACATTGATTTGAACGATAAAGCATGGACCCCGATCGGGAGCTCAAGTAAGAAGTTTACCGGTACCTTTGATGGTCAGGGTCACACCATCTCCGGTCTTTACATTGATGCTGCAGCGACGTATCAAGGTTTGTTCGGCTGCGTCTACGGCAACACCACCATTAAAAACACAAAGATCGTCGATGCAGACATCTCGGCTTACTACTACGTCGGTGGTTTCGTTGGCGAAACTACTGGCGGCCTTTCCCAAAAGCTGACGCTGACCGACTGCTCTTTCAGCGGTAGCATCTCCGCACTTGTCGGTGAAGAAAATAAGGCTGACTGTGCCGGTGCGGGTGGCTTGATCGGTCACGTTTCGAGCGGCGACGCGTTAGTTGAAAACTGCACCGTCGAAGCCGGCACCACCATCAACGCCAAACGAGGCGCAACGCTTACCTGGAGTTTCGCCGGTGTCGGCGGCTTGGTTGGTGATGCGCAGGCATCCAGCGCCATCACCGTCACCATCAAAAATTCGTCCTCTGCGGCGAACATCACCTGTGTGCAAAACGACGGCACCACCAAGGACGCTTCCGGCGTCGGCGGTATTATGGGTTATGTGCGCAACTCCGATGCTTCCAGCACTGCTACTGTCAAAGTAGTGATGGAAAAATGCTACTCGACCGGTACCATTTCCGCCTACGGTATTGTCGGCGGCTTGCTTGGCTACTTGCGTACGGCCAGCGCTACCTCGACTGGTAAGGTTGCTGCGGATATTGACGATTGCTATTCCACAGCAAATGTCGGTACCGGCACTGGTCTTGTTGGTAAAAACTACAATTCGAGCGACAACCTCTCCAGCATTACCGTCAGCATCAACAATTCGTATTTTGCCGGTTCTACTACCGGTCAGCCGATCATGCGTACTGACGGTACAAACGGCACTATGAACCTGACGGTTGATAACGTTTATTATCTTGAAAACTCCGCAACCACTGCGAACTCGATCACGTCCGCGATGAACGGCACGACGATTTCGGTTGCAAACGTTGCACAAAAGATCGCTGCAGAACTGGCAAGTGCTGACTTTGTCGCGCTGCTCAACGGCGGTCGTAAAGTGTGGGCGCAGGGCGCCAACGGCCCCGTCATTGCCCGCGCACCGAGAATGACGAATCTGGAAGTAAGCAGTAATCTCTTTACTTACGATCCGGCTGTCACCAATTACACCCTCTTTTTGGCAAACAGCGTGACCTCTCTCACCGTCACCCCGACGGTTGAAGAAGGCACCACCCTCACCATCAATGGTGCGGCAGCTACCAGCGGTGCTGCCAAAGCAATCGCCCTCACGGCAGATGACACCACCGTCATCACGGTGAAGATCGCGCGTGACGGCATCGAGGTCCCCTACACCATCAACGTGACTTGCGCGCAGATGTGGGACGGCGCCTCCAACGCGGCGTATCCTAACGCCGATGACGCGGATGCTGGTTCGGCGGCAAATCCGTATCAGATTTCCGCTCCCGAGCATCTGGCTTACTTAGCCCAGCAGGTCAACACCGGCACGAACTATGCCGGCAAGTACTTTGTACTGACGAGTGACCTCGACTTGGGCAACCAACCCTGGACCCGAATCGGTGGCAACTTTGCCGGTACGAACCGCAATTTCAATGCTACGTTCGATGGCAACGGCAAAACCATCAGCGGCTTAAAGATCAGCGAAGGTGCCGTATCCTGCGTTGGTCTGTTCGGTCGCACCGGAAGCGGTGCTGTTATCAAAGATTTGCATCTCGAAGGTAACATCACCTCCGAGGGCCCCCGCGTCGCTGGGTTTGTCGGTGAAGCGGCGGGCAACCTGACCATCAGCGGCTGTACCTTTACGGGTTCGGTTCAGGGCCAGTCCGCCAGTTCGAATGGCGACAATATCGGCGTGGGCGGTGTTGTCGGCTGCATTTTGGACAATCACACGGTTAGAATCGAGGACACCGTCCTCACGAACGCCAACGTTACCGTATTGCGCGGCCTCTGCGGCTGGGCAGTGCAAGGCGGCGGCGGTATGGTCGGTGTGGCAGGCCGCGGTGCGGACGTCTTCATTACCAACTCCTCCTTTGATGGTAACATCATCGGTGAAAGCGCGAACGGCGGTTTGGTCGGTCTCATTTTAGACGGCGAATCCGGCGATCCCACGATTGTCAACATCGACCACTGCTACACGGCAGGTACCTACACGCTAACCGGCACCTCCGGCGGCTTGGTCGGCTATCTCCGTTCTAACAAAGGCAGAACGGACAAGGCTGAATTATACATCAACGACAGCTACAGCGTGGCTGTGATGAACACAGATAAAACCACCGTCGGTTTGGTCGGCGGCAACTACGCGTGGAAAGACGCTCCCGCCAACTGCTCGGTGGAGATCAAAAATTCCTTCTTCGCAGGTACCGCAAAGTACCCGATCGTCAACAGAGGTCGCGGTTCCGGCGATGGCGAGAGCGACCCTGGTGACATGATCGTAACGACCGACAATGTCTACTATTTGACCGGCTCGGCAACCACCACCAGCGATTTAACCTCCGCAGCTTCTTGTGAAAAGGATGCAACCGCCTTCTCCCACGGCACGGTTCGTGACCTGCTCAACGGAGCGACCGGCGATGCGTGGGGTCAGGGCGCTACGCACCCGATCCTGTTACCTCTCTTGAAACTGGATGATATCAAATTAAGCAAGGGCGAGATCAATTTCGTTCCCTTGGATTACGATTATGATCTCTATTTGTCCAACGCGATCGATTCCATCAAGGTTACTCCCGTAACGGATGATGCGTCGATCACCATCAAAGTCAACGGTCAGGACGCGGAGAGCGGCGTGGCATCGGCAGCGATTGCGCTCGCAGACAGTAGCACGACCGTTATCACCGTGACCATCGCGGGTTCGGGCATAGAAAAGACCTACACCATCACCGTCACCTGCGTTGAGGGTTGGGACGGCGCGTCCGCGATCCCTTTCCCGAACATCGATCAGGAAGGCGCCGGTACGGCAGAAAATCCGTTTATCATTTCCGTTCCCGAGCATCTCGCCTTCCTGCAGAAGCTGGCGGCGAGCACCGATGTCGTGAAGAATACCGACACCAAGATCACGACCACCACCGTCGTCGTGGAAGGTGTGACCTACACCGTTTCCTATCCGAACTCCTATTTGGGTAACCTCTACGGTGCGCACTTCAAGATCACGGCAGACATCAACCTGAACAACAAACCCTGGACGTTTGCTGAGTTCAGAGGCCGTTTGGACGGCGGTAACCATACCATTAAGAACTTGAACTCCGCCTCCGGCTTTATCGCCAAGCTTTCCTACGGCTCGGTTTCCAACCTGAAAGTGGTTGGTACCGTATCCGGCGGCAGCAACGTCGGCGGTGTTGTCGGTCAGTTGGCGGGCGGTGCCGATCTGACAAACTGCTCCTTCAGCGGTACCGTATCCGGTGCTGCCAACGTCGGCGGTCTGGTCGGTAAGACCACGCCGTATGACGGCACCGGCGCCTTCTTCGACATTACGGCTTGCCGGA